>JAFZNL010000161.1 GCA_017550925.1 Lachnospiraceae bacterium
CCTGATCGAGGTGCTTGATCAGGAGGTAATTCAATACAAGGCTCTGCTGGAATTGTCCGAACGCAAGACACAGATCGTCGTGGCGGGCGATGTACCGGCGCTGATCAGGCTGACTGATGAAGAGCAGGTCCTGGTGGACCGGCTTTCGGTGCTTGATAAAAAGCGAACGGTTGCCATGAAAGATGTTGCGGATGTTATGAATAAAAATGCCGCGTCCTTTCGCCTGACGGATCTTGTGGCACTTTTAGCCGGCAGGCCTTCAGAACAAAAAAAGCTTTCTGCGATCATTGACAGCTTGCGGGAAACCGCGACACAGATCGCAAGGGTCAACGATCAAAACCGGGAACTGATCAAAAATACCTTAGAGATGATCGAATTTGACTTAAATCTTGTACGGGGCATGAAAGCAGCTCCGGAAACCGCGCAGTATACCAGCGGCGGTTATAATGCGGGAAGCCGTCTCGGCGTTCCCAGCGGCAAATTTGATGCCAAACAGTGATGAATGTCCGTGATGAAAATGCGGAGCCGGAAAATGATTGATGAATTAAAGAGGTACTACTATGGGTTTATTCGGAAGTTTATATATCGGGCAATCCGGTCTGCAGACCGGTCAGAATGCCCTGAATACCGTAGCGCATAACCTCGCCAATCAGGGGACGGAGGGTTATACCCGCCAGCAGGTTTCCCTGAAAGACCGGCAATACAATCTTCTGGCGACCAGACCGGAGCAGGTTTCCAATCCGCAGACCGGTCTTGGTGTTACCTATGCAGAAGTACGCCAGGTTCGTGATGTGTTTTTGGATAAAACCTACCGGCAGGAAGCAGGCAGGGCAAGTTTTTATGAGGTTTCCTATACAACCCTCGAAGAAGTTGGAACGCTTCTCGGGGAGCTGGATGGGGAATCTTTTTCTGCATCTTTAAAGGACCTTTGGGAATCCGTACAGGAATTATCCAAGGAACCTGCCAGTTCCGTGACACAGGGACTTTTGGTACAGCGGGCCAGTCAGTTTGTTGAGCAGGCAAACAATGTTTACAGCGCCCTCGCGAATTATCAGGATAATCTGAATTATCAGGTCAAACAGCAGGTTGACAAGATCAATGATTATGCGCAGAGAATTTATGATCTGAATACTTCGATCACCAAGATCGAGGTTGGCGGCATTGAGCATGCAAATGATCTTCGGGATGAGAGAAACCGCATGCTGGATGAACTTGGTAAGCTGGGCAATATCGATTATAAAGAAGATGTCTATGGCGGATTGACCGTCAGCTTTGAGGGCCACGTGCTTGTCAACAGCGCCATGACCTTTGAAATCGGTCTGCAGACGAATGAAGACACCGGGTTCTATACGCCGTTTTGGGTGTTTGACGCGCTGAAGGTGCCAAATGAGGACGGACGGGAAGTTGATAATAAAGGCAATCGTTTTGATTATAATATCGATAATGCAGAGCTTTATGATATGCAGATTGAGATCCAGACCAAATCCAATACGGATGTGGGAACCTTAAAGGGTATGCTGCTTGCGCGCGGTGACCACAGGGCGAACTATACGGATCTGGATTATGAAGATGTATCTGCCTATAATGAGGACATTTCCACTTCCATCATCATGAACACCCAGGCAGAGTTTGATAATCTAGTCCATAATATCATCACCGAGATCAATCAGGTACTTGAAGATGCCGCCGAAGCGGAAACAAAGATCAATCCGGACAGTACCTATTTAAGAAATGAGGACGGTACAGTAGTTCAGCTGTTCAGCAGAAAATCCTGTGATCCATATTATACGGAAGCAGATGCAGATTATCTGGCGGCAATGCGGGCAGAATATCCGGAACTGGCAGATCAGTTTGTGGTTGGCGGGATCCGCAGGGAAGATCTTTCGAGAGTTGATAAAAAAGAGGATCCGTTAAAAGATTACTATGGATCCAGATATGATGCAACAACGAGAGAGACCGGAATTCTTACATATTCAGATACCCTGTATTCCATTTCGAATATCGTTGTAAATCCGGATCTGGTCAAGGTACCTACGAAACTTGGATTTATCAAAAGCGATAACAAAGAGGATTTTGCGATCGCTCAGGCTCTGCAGGAAGTGTTCACAAAAGAGGACTACAGGCTGAATCCGCTGACAACGACCAAGTCCAACCTGATGGATTATTATTCCAATATCGTATCCCAGGTAGCAAATCAGGGCGCAGTATTCCAGAACATCTATCTGAATGAGTCGACTACGGTATCCTCAACGGATAATGCCCGTCAACAGGTTGTGGGTGTGTCCGATGATGAAGAACTGCAGAATATGATCAAGTATCAGAATGCCTATAACGCATCCAGCCGTTATATCAATGTGATCAATGAGATGATCGAGCACGTGATCTCGACTTTAGGCCGATAAAAATTCATACTACATCTACATAAAAAGACAGTTCCTGCCGATATAGTAGGCATAGGAACTGTTTTTTTGAAGAGAGATCAAGGAGAAACCATATGCCATCAACCTTTTTCGGACTGGATATCGCATACAAGGGACTGACTGCAGCGAATGCGGCGCTGAATACCACGGCAAATAACATCGCCAATGTGCAGACAGAAGGCTATTCACGCCAGATGGTGACACAGAAGGCCAGCGACCCGCTCAGGGCTTATACCACATACGGAACCCTTGGATCCGGCGTGGATACCATTTCCATCGATCGGCAGCGGGATCAGTTTTACGATGTCAAAATGTGGGAAAACAACACCAAGATGGGCGAATATGAGGAAAAGTCCTATTACATGAAACAGATCGAGGATCTGTTTACCGATGATTCTACCATCAAGGGTTTCACCAGTATCTATAATGAAATGTACAGTTCAATTGAGGAACTGGCCAAGAATGCGGGAGACGCAACAGCGAAATCCCAATTTTTGGGATATGCAAATAACCTGGCTTACTATTTTAATACGGTAGCCAATCAGCTCTCGACGATACAGCTCGATATCAATGCGGAGATCAAGAATAAGGTTGATGAGCTGAATTCATACGCATCCGAGATCGCATCCCTGAATGAACAGATCAATGTTATTGAAATGACGGGTGCCAAAGCCAATGAACTGCGTGATCAGCGGGATCTGATCATTGATAAGCTGTCCATGATCGTGGATGTGGAAGTAAAAGAGACTCCAATCTATGATACCAATCAGCCTGACAGGGATACCGGAGCCACCAGATGTATCGTAACGATCGCGGGCGGGCAGCTTCTTGTAGACAGGGGCGAGTACAGACAGCTTGAGTGTATCGCAAGACCCCATGAAAAAGCCAATAACCAGTCAGATGCCCTGGGTCTTTTTGACCTGGCCTGGGCAAATGACGATGATGCCCGTATCGAAGGTTATAAACTGAAATATGAGTCCGGCCGGTTGACCGATGAAGATCTGACCCGTATGGTGAATAACCGGGCGCTTTCCGAGCAGGATTATCTGTATATCATAGGTGAAAAAGACAGATATAAGGAGACTTTTGATCTTTCCAGCGTACAGATCGGCGGTCAGCTTCAGGGGCTTCTGGCTATGCGCGACGGAAATAACGGGGAAAACTTCAAAGGCACGGTCAGTGATATCGGAGTCGATGCGAATAATAAAAATACGATCACCATCGATGTGAAACATGATTATCTGAAGGATCTGAATAAGTGTACATTGCCGAATAACGGAGGCGTGATCTCGGTAGGTGTCATGGAATACGCCTATGATTCCTTTGAGATTCTCTATGATGCCGATGGCGAGATCAGTCAGTACCGGTTTACCCTCAGCGATAAAAATCCGGTGCAGCCTGTGGCAGGCAGAGTCGGAATGGAAGCTTCTGTCGGAGATGCCATCAATTATCAGGGCGTGCCCTATTATCAGCAGCAGATCAACGAGTGGTGCCGTACTTTTGCAGAAGCTTTTAATAAGATCGTGGCACATGAAGGATATGATGACAGTAAAAAACCGGTAGACGGCTATGATCATGAGACCGACGCAGTGCTCTTTGTGGCAAATGAAGCAACGGGTGACGGACAGAAATCGTTCCTAGATTCCAGATCTCTTGCGGCAGGCGGGTCGCTTAGCAGCAACGGGGATACCTATTACTACCTGACAGCTGCAAATATAACTCTGAACCAAAAGATCATGGATGATCCGATGCTGCTGGCTTCCCATACGGGCGAGACAACCGGACGGGAAGGCTATGATATCGTAAAGGAAATGCTGGATCTTCGGACCAACAAAGATAAGATGACATTCAGAGGATGTTCTTCCGGAGAATTTTTGCAGAACATTTTATCTGATATCACACTGAATGCGAACAGTGCCAATACCTTCCATGCCAGTTATGAGAATATCGGCCGCGTGATCGACACCCAGCGGCTTTCCATCAGCGGCGTGGACACAGACGAAGAATCCCTGAACCTGGTAGAATACCAACATGCATACAACCTGGCATCCCATATGATCCAGGTGTTGTCGGAAGTATACGACAGACTGATCAACCAGACGGGCGTATAATGCCGGATAATTACCCTCATCAGTCGCCTTCGGCGACAGTCGTCTCGCCTCCCGGCTCGGTCGTCGCTAGGCAAGCGCCACAGGCGCTTAGCGACCCCAGAGGGGGAAGCCTTTGATACCAAAGGAGTAATGCTATGAGAATAACCAACAAAATCATCTCCAACAATTCAGTAACCAACATCAACAATAATAAAGTTCTTGAGGACAGGCTGAATGTGCAGCTGGCCACAGGATCCAAGATCGCAAGGCCTTCCGATGACCCGGTCGTAGCCATCCGAGCTTTGCGCCTGAGGACGAACTTAAACCAGGTGAATCAGTATTACGGAAAGAATATCCCGGATGCCAATTCCTGGCTGGATGTGACAGAGGCAGCGGTTCAGACGGTTCTTGATATTACGGAAGACATGGAAAAGAACTGCGTACGCGGGTCCGTCGGATTTGATACAACGGAAGATCGCGACAAGGTACTTCAGAATCTGAAGTCGCTGCAGGCAGAGGTTTATGCTACCGGTGATGCAGACTATGCAGGGCGTTTTGTATTTGCCGGTTACCGCACCAATACATCGGTAACCTTCGGAAAACCGGTAACAAATAAGCCTTATAAGATCTCAGAGCAGCTGGATCGTTCGGCGATCGATGACATCACCTATGTAGACAGTGCAAATTTAAAACAGCTGACTGATATCAATGCGATCAGCCTTGGTACCACCGAACAGGATATTTCATCACAGAATGTGCACAGACTTCGCCTTTCCTATGACAATATGGATTCGACATTAGTCCCGGAGATTAAATATAATTTTGCGGAGAATGATGGCGTGGTTACTTATGACACGCTGACTCCTACAGTGGTTTCCGTCAATGATCCTTCGCAGGATCCCTATACCATGGCAACAGGAAGTAATGTGATCTTTGTACCCGAAACAGGAGAACTGCTCCTTGGCCAGGATGCATATGATCTGCTGATGAATACCAAAGACCAGGATGGAACACAGGTGAATGAAGGGGAGATCCGCGTTACCTATCAGAAAAGTAACTGGGAAGCAAAAGACCTGGTACCGGTACATTATTTTTACTGTGAAGCCCAGAATGACGAAGGCATCAACGTGAAGTATAATGAGAATTATCTGCAGTCTGTGGCGCCGCAGCGCAAAGCCCGGAGTTTTCCGAGTGTCGGAAATGCCGGGGAGTCATTTGAGTATGTCGGGAGTGATCTGGAAAACGGAGGCATTTACAGAAGTGTTAAGATTTCTGACAGTCCGGAGAAATATGAATGGCGTAAGCAGGATATCCTGAAAGCGGACGATCTGCCGGATGCCACGAAGAATGATGGAAAAATATACAGATATACCGGAAAAGATACGGCGGAGCTGAAAAACGGGAGAGTTTATGTAGCTGATGGCGGTACTTGGAAAGAGATCAGTGAAAAAGACAAACTGGATGGGGCTGATAACACAAATGAGAATCAGCTGGTCAGATATACCGGTCAGAACCTGACAAACGGATATTTTTATAACAGCGTGGAAGATCCGGCGAACCCGGGTTCCTACACATGGCAGTCAATGGGGACGCTGACGGAGGAACAGTATATTTCCTATGATGTGGGTTACAATCAGACAGTCCGCGTCAATACCCTGGCAAAGGAATTGTTTTCGCCGAACATGGGCCGGGATATCGATGATCTGGTGCGTTCCATTGAAGACGTGGATGCCATGGAAAAGAATATCGCGACCATCAAAAATCAATTGTCCACCGATCCTGATAATGCAGATTTAAAGGAACGCCTTGCCGCTGCAGAAAAAGCAAATGTATTGCTGAATGATAAGATGCAGAAGCTCTTTGAAAAGAGCATTACCAAGATGCAGGCACATCACTCTCAGGCTAACGATGCCCTGACGGCTACAGGTAATAGGTCGGCAAGAGTGGAACTTGTTTCCAATCGTTTGTCAAAACAGCAGACAAACTTTAAGAATCTTTCCTCTGAAAACGAGGATATCGATATGGCGGAAGTTGCCGTTGATCTGTCCAGCGTACAGCTTGCATACGAGGCATCGTTGATGGCAACCGGAAAAATCTCGCAAACAACGCTACTGAATTATCTGTAACAGCTGTAAGATTATCAATATATAGTACCGAAAACAGGGACATTCCACTACATCAATGATAGTGCCGGATGCCCCTGTTTTGGCACAAAAAATATTCGGGAAATTGCAAAAAAATCTGTTCATTTTCTGAAAAATATTGTATAATATCTACAACTGTAGTTATCTTTTTATATATGTTCTGTTATGTAAAGGAGAGGGTTATGGAGATTAAAACTAGGATTTTCGGAACTGTTGATGTTGCTGATGACAAATTGATCAAATTCGAAGGTGGTTTGGTTGGTTTTCCGGAGTTGATTGATTTTGCGCTGATCCATGATCTGGACGATGAGAAGGCGCAGGGAATCCAGTGGCTGCAGTCCGTACAGGAACCGCAGTTTGCAATCCCGGTGATCGATCCCATCAGCGTGATGGATAAGTATAATCCTCAGATTGAAGACGAACTCCTGAAACCACTCGGAGAGTTGAATGGAGATAATATGCTGGTTCTGGTAACGGTAACGGTGCCGAGAGATATTTCGCAGATGAGCGTGAATCTCCGTGGACCAATCATCATCAATACAGATACCAGAAAGGCAGCACAGGTGATTGCGGAGGGTGAAGAATACGCAGTAAAATATCCTGTCTATGAGATTTTAAAGAGCCGCAAGGAGGAAGGCTGATATGCTGGCACTATCCAGAAAAAAAGGCGATTCGCTGATCATCAATAATAATATAGAGGTCACCATTCTGGAAGTGAAGGGTGAGCAGGTTAAGATCGGTATTACCGCTCCGAAACAAGTACCGGTGTACCGCAAAGAGGTATACAGTCAGATCCAGGCAGCGAATAAAGAAGCGATGGAGACAGCCACGCCGAATGATCTGAAAGGGATCGTGTAGTTTTTCTATACATTTTAATTTGATTGAAAAAAGGGGTTAAATAGATAACCGCTTCTTCCGATATAGGTGATAGAAGAGTATCACCAGGCACTTTAGTTAGTTATGCTAATTCACATGGAGGTGAGGAACATGGCAATGGAACCATTAGGAAGTTTGATGTCTGTTCAGATGCAAAATATCGCACCAGTTGAGACAGTCAAACCAGTTGTTCCTGAGGGCACGGATGCCGCAGCGCAGGAAGTTGGTGCGCAGCTTGATGCTACGACAGCGGGAGTTTCATCCGTTCGGCAGAAAGGCGACGAGGCTGATTCTGCTGGCCAGCAGGCTCAGCAGCAGGGTCAAAATGCTCAGAATGCTCAGCAGCCGTCCAAGGAACAGATGAAGGACGCCGTGTCTCAGATGAATAAGAAGATGGAGAATTCAGAAGCGATCTTCGGCATTCATGAAGGGACGAACCGTGTCACGATCAAGATCGTTGACAAGGACACAAAGAAAGTCATCAAGGAACTGCCACCTGAAAAAACGCTGGATATGATTGCGAAGGTATGGGAAATGGCAGGGCTCCTCGTTGACGAAAAACGTTAGGAGGTGCGCGTATGCCAATTCGAATTACAGGAATGAACTCCGGACTGGATACAGAGTCTATCATCACGCAGCTCGTATCTGCCCAGAGTGCTAAAAAGGAAAGCTTTTCCAAAGCGCAGACTAAGCTGTCCTGGAAGCAGGAAGCCTGGAAAAGCATGAATAGCAAGGTTTATAGTTTGTATAGTGGGACGCTCAGTAATATGCGTTTTTCTGCAACCTATAAACAAAAGAAGACAACGGTATCGGATAGCAGCATTGCATCGGTTACCGCTGATAGTGATGCAGTAGACGGCGTTCAGTCCCTGAAAGTAAAACAGCTTGCTAAGTCGGGATATCTGACCGGCGCCAAGCTGGGTGATAATGTTACATCGAGTTCGACGCTTGGTGATCTGATGGGTCGCCATGATGATGGGGACTACAGTTTTAAGGTCGGTGATGAGACCATTACCGCTGATGCAAACACCAAGGTTAAGGATATTATCGCACAGTTAAAGGAAAAAGGTGTTAATGCCAGTTTTGACGAAACGAATAAGCGCATTTTTGTTTCGGCAAAATCGACTGGTGAAGACAATGATTTCAGGCTGATCGCAGGCAATGAAAATGCCATGAGTGCATTAGATGGCCTGGGGCTTCTGACAGAAGAGTCTGATCCAAATGCAGTCAAAAATGCTGATGGTTCCTATTCAGCGAGTGCGGATTTTAAAGCACAGATGGCCGGAAGGGAAATTGGATTCTCTGATGATAAGGTGACCGGAAAAGCAACCCGCATTTACGGACAAAATGCTAAAATTGAGTTGAACGGTGCCGAATTTGAGAGTAGCACGAATAAGTTTAGTATCAATGGTCTCACGATTACGGCACAGAAAGCTTCCGATCAGGAAGTGACCTTATCAACAGCAGATGATTACGATGGCATTTATGATACCATCAAAAAGTTCCTGAAGGAATATAACGAGATTATCCATGAATTTGATAAGAAGTATAGTGCAGATTCTGCCAAAGGATATGAGCCTCTGACAAGTGATGAGAAATATGCCATGTCCGATAAAGAGGTGGAAGATTGGGAGAACAAGATTAAAGATTCTCTCTTCAGGAAAGACTCAGAGCTTGGGGAATTCAGGGATGCACTGACTACTGCAATGGGTTCTGGCATAAAAGTGGGCGATGAAACTCTTTATCTCGCAGATTTCGGAATTAGCACGTTGAGCTATTTTGAGGTTGATGCTGAAAACAGGCATGTGCTTCATATCGATGGCGATAAGGATGATGACAAAACATCAGCCAATACAGACAAACTTAAGGCGATGCTTAACAAGGATCCTGAGAAGGTAATCGATTTCTTCCAGAACTTATCGGCAAAGTTGTATGATACGATCACAGAGAAGACGAAAGGCAATTCCCTTCGTTCTACTTATAAAATCTACAATGATAAGCAGATGGCTGATGAGTACAAGAAGTATACGACCAAGATAGCAGATGAAGAGAAAAAACTGACTGCTTTGGAGGATAAATGGTATAAGAAATTCGGTGCCATGGAAACGGCCCTTGCAAAGCTTTCTTCCAAGACTAGCGCAATCCAGGGTTTACTTGGAATGTAAGACAGCTTATCGGGGTATACGGGTTGTGTAACACGTATACCTCGTGATATCAGATATGACAATAGTTGAAAAGGATGGTAGATTATGCCAAATCCAAATGCGGCTGCGCAGTATGCACAGTATAATCAAAACAAAATAATGACTGCCTCCCCGGCAGAGCTGACACTGATGCTTTATGAGGGCGCGATCAAGTTTTGCAATATTGCGATCATGGCAATCGAACAGAATGATATTCAGAAAGCCAACGATAACATCATTAAAGTAGAAAAGGTGATTGAAGAATTTCGGAATACGTTAAATCGTAAGTATTCTGTCGCAGAGGATTTTGACAGAGTATATGTATATTTATTACAGAGGTTGTTAGAGGCAAACATTCATAAAGATCCTGAGATACTCGAAGAGGTTAACACGCATCTTCGCTCCATGCGGGATACATGGAAAGAAGTAATGAAGAGGGTAAAATAGGACTTGCAAATGGAACAGAATTATGTTAATATAATGATGGAGACTCTTCAAAAAAAAGTGGGTGTTCTGGATGCCATTATTCGCAAGAATGAAGAACAAAGTCGAATACTGGAATCGGATATCACAGACTGGGATGCGTTCGATAAAAATGCCGATGAGAAGTCGGATCTGATCGACAAGATAGAAGAGATAGATCAGGGCTTTGACAGTTTGTTTCAGAAGGTTAAGGATGTATTACAATCTCCTGCCGGAAAGCAGACATACAAAGTGCAGATCGGGAAGATGCAGCAGTTGATCACACAGATCACAGAAAAAAGTGTAGAGATCCAGGCTGCTGAGGTTCGCAATAAGGCACTGATAGAAAAACGATTTGCGCAGTCCCATCAGAGAATTGGGCAATCAAGGACCAGTAGCCGAGTTGCCAGGGACTATTATAAGAACATGCAGCAGGCTCAAGTAGTGGCACCTGCATTTCTTGATAAAAAAAATTAATTTTTTCAATTCAGGTATTAATTTATCGGAAGTCGTTCCGATATATTATACAGATAACAAATTAACCCGGAGAATGAAGGGTACGGAGCGTACGGCCGGAACTGGATTTTTCCACCCACTGATCGTCATGGAAGACGACAGTTAAATTCAAGGAGGAAAATTATGGTAGTACAACACAATCTTACAGCAATGAACTC
>JAFZNL010000020.1 GCA_017550925.1 Lachnospiraceae bacterium
TGCCGGCTGCCGGAAGTACCGCTGCCTGCATGATAGACGATGGCCGCCGGTGCCGTCACATTCAAAAAGCCGTGCAAAAGCGCCCTATAGCCCACATCCACATCCTCTAAGTAGGCAAAATGGTTTTCATCAAACATCCCCAGTTTTGTCAGGACAGATCTTCTGTAGATCGCCGCTCCGCCGCAGGCGGAAAATACCCGGCGCGCTGCAGTATAACGCTCTGCGCTCTCACCTTTCCCCCTTGCAAAGGCCCAGCCCAGGGCACAATATTCATCACCGACGCCGTCAATGATCTCCGGCTCCTTCATGGAAAGCATTTTTGCCGATGCCGAAAAAATCCGTTTACTTTTTCCGATGGCTTTTTCCATCTGCAGCACAAAATCCGGTTCTGTCACCGTATCGTTGTTCAATAGCAGCACGTATTCCGTATCCGCCGCCTCGATCCCAACATTCACCGCATGGGCAAAGCCTCCGTTTTCGGTCAATCTGATCAGCGTCGCCTTCGTAAACTTCTGCTCCACGATGCGCCAGCTGTCATCCGTTGAAGCGTCATCCACCACGATGACATGAAAGGACGTGCCTTTATTTCTGTAAAGAAAGGTCAGGCAGTCCTGGAGATATTTTTTTCCATTATAATTCGGTATGATCACCGTTGTTTTTACAAAAATGTCCGTTTTGTTCATAATTAATTTCCGTTGATCAAAAACTCCGGAAGATATAAAAGTCGACCGCTCCTTCGCTCTGTTTCCGTAACACTGCGTAGCGCTTTTTCATGGTCTTCGCTTAACTTTCTGAGCTTCCGCAGCTTATTCTTTCCGGCTGCTTTGTATTCCTCCCGGGTCCGGATCAGCTGCCCTGCTGCCTTGTCCACATCCAGGGGCAGAGATGCCCGGTGCAGATAACCGCTGTAGTGATAGTTCATGCCTTCAAACAGGCGCGTACCGCCCAGCACAGGGCCTGCCGCCACCCTGCCGTGGGCGATCCTGCGTCCGCAGATCCCCCAGATATCACTGCGGACAGAAAGAATATCCGGATGATATTCCGTCCCGTAAAAGCCCAGATGCTTGGTATGGGAGACCGTCACATCCCAGTCAAGCTGGGTATAAAAGTCCTCCAGCGCTCTTTTTCCCGCCTCATAGGCATAGCGCTTGCTGTCCGGATTATCCGCGGTAGAACCCCGGTCCGTTCTCCAGTGATACAAGATCCGCGGTACATGAACGATGTGCTTTTTCATATAATCCGCGGGGAAATATCCGTAAGGCAAAAGACTACCATCCTCCTGCTGCGCAGCGGTCTGCTTTTCCAGTCTGGTCCATTCGATTCCAAGCACCGCCCGCAGAAACAGATCATAGTCCTGTGCCCCGTCATAAGCGTGGCGGAGTTTCAGTTTATCAAAGAGACCGCGTTTCATCACAGTAAAGTGACAGATATAGTTATTGGTCAGCAAAAGATCCAGGTTAAAATCCGGTTTCATATTCGGCTCGAACACCCTGCCAAGGTCAGCAGAAATCTTATCCTCATCCGTATAAACCATATCGCAGGCGGAATCATCAGCGAAGGCCTTCGCCACCTCTTTCAGTGCTTCCGGTGCAAGGATATCGTCATGATCCAAAAGTCCGATCAACTCTCCCGTGGCAAATTCAAATGCGGCGTTGGTATTGTCGGAGATGCCCTCATTCATGGAAAGGTGCTGATAGACAATCCGGTCATCTTCATATTTTTCTGCCAACTGCTGCAGCCTGTCATCATCAGATGCATCGGCTATGACCAGCTGCCAGTTCCGGTAGGTCTGCCCCAGAACGCTTTCGCACAA
>JAFZNL010000162.1 GCA_017550925.1 Lachnospiraceae bacterium
GGAAGTTGCACTCCCCGGCGGATGCAATATCGGCGCCCGTCCCATCGACCAGCACCTGAAGGGCTTTCGGGCTCTCGGAGCCAATGTGCGGATCGCACACGGCAGGGTGATCGCAGAGGCGGAAAAACTCACCGGCAGACATATCTACATGGACGTGGTGACCGTTGGTGCTACCATCAATGTGATGATGGCAGCAGCCTTAGCAGAGGGACGTACCATCATCGAGAATGCTGCAAAAGAGCCCCACGTGGTTGACCTTGCCAACTTCTTAAACAGCATGGGTGCCAATATCCGCGGCGCAGGTACGGATGTCATCAGGATCCGCGGCGTGGAAAAACTCCATAAGACCACTTATTCCGTCATTCCTGATCAGATTGAAGCAGGAACCTTTATGTTTGCTGCAGCAGCTACCAAGGGGGATGTGACGGTGCGCAATGTGATTCCCAAGCACCTTGAGTCCATTACCGCAAAGCTCATAGAGCTTGGCTGTGAGGTCAGGGAGTCTGATGATGAAGTCAGGGTAGTTGCGAAAGGACAGCTGTATCACAGCCATGTAAAAACCCTTGCTTATCCCGGTTTTCCTACGGATATGCAGCCCCAGATCACAACAACGCTGGCGCTTTCCGATGGGACCAGTATTGTCACAGAGAGCATTTTTGAAAACCGTTTCAAATATGTGGACGAGCTGGCTAAAATGGGAGCCAATATCAAAGTAGAAGGCAATACCGCCATTATTGATGGTATCCAGAAATATACCGGAGCCAGAATTACAGCGCCGGATCTTCGAGCGGGTGCCGCACTTGTTATCGCAGGCCTTGCTGCAGAGGGGATCACTGTTGTAGACGACATCTATTACGTTGAACGGGGTTATGAAGATTTTGATGCCAAGCTCCGCGGCCTCGGCGCACAGATTGAAAAGGCTGAGTCTGAGCGCGATGTCAAGAAGTTTCAGTTGAAACTGGCATAAAGCCGGTCGGATATTAGATATAAGAAAGGGATTTGAAGGAAAATCGTGGCAAAGGAATTCGTTGTAAAAAAAGCGGATCCCCGCATGAAACGAGTACCAATCTTTAAGCTGACGCCGGGGATGGTGACCAGTGAGGATGTTTATACTGCAAACAACCAGCTGATCGTTCCTAAGCGTACTACGCTGACAGATAAGCTGATCACGAAACTTGAACTCTATGATATCTTAAATGTCCGCATCGATGAGATCGAGACGGAAGCCCGCAAGAGCAAAGGGGCAGCTGCCCAGATCGTTTCTGCCGACGCAGCGCAGCAGGAAGAGCCGGAAGGACAGTCCTATTCCGAGATCATCAAATCCAGTCCTGAATTCATCGAATTCCAGGAGCATTTCGATGAAGCCATCGAAGGCTTTAAGAGCAGCATGAATGCGATCTTAGAGCAGGGCGAGCCCATCGACGTCAATGATGTGTTCCAAAAAACCATCGATACCTTTGATATGGAGCACAACAATTCTTTCGGATTTTTCCACTTTTTACAGAATATGCGTCAGTACGACGACCTGACCTACGCGCATTGCCTGAATGTATCGCTGATCTCCAATGTGCTGGCAGGCTGGCTTCATATGTCCGAGGAGGACCAGAAACTGGCAACCCTCTGCGGTCTGTTCCATGATGTTGGAAAACTGACCATCCCGGATTCCATTACCAAGAAACCGGATAAGCTCACCGACGAAGAATACAAGATCATGAAGAACCATACCATATCCGGATTCCGTCTTTTGCAGAACCAGGATGTGGATGACCATATTAAAAATTCCGCGCTGATGCATCACGAAAAATGTGACGGCAGCGGTTATCCCATGGGACTGAAAGGGGAGCAGATTGATAAGTTTGCCAAGATTGTGGCCATTGCCGATGTGTATGATGCCATGACGGCTGCCAGAGTCTACAGAGGTCCGCTTTGCCCCTTTACCGTTATCGAGATTTTTGAAAAAGAAGGACTCCAGCGTTATGAGACAGAGTACATCCTCTGCTTTTTGGAAAACGTGGTACAGACCTTTATCAATAACCGTGTCAGGCTGTCCAATGGCCTGATCGGTGATATCGTGCTCATCAACAAGCAGCATCTTTCCCGTCCCATGGTACAGTGCGGTTCCCAGTTTGTGGACCTTGCCCAGGAAAAAGAAGTGTCCATCGAAAGCTTTGTATAAGGTAGATGCAGCTTATCAGTCACGTTTTTTGAATAAGTTCAAAAACATGTTGATTTCCTGCTTGACGAAACATATTGTATAGAGTATGATGCTATAGAAAACTACATAGAAGTTTCCTTATTCAGAGTGGTGGAGGTACATAGGACCTGTGAAGCCACGGCAACCCCCGAAAGGGAAGGTGCCTAGTCCTGAGCGATAGCGGCAAAAGCCGATGATCGAACAATAAGGGGATCGATGAATTTTGGTGGGTCCGCTTATTGTGCGGGCCGTTTTTATTTGTGTCACTATTCAGAACCATGCGGATTTGCAGAAATACAGGACATATGCTTGCATAATGGACTGTGTTTTTGCAAATCCATATGGCGAGAAGCCATACATGAGCAAAAGGAAAGCTGCGTAGCAGCGATTTTGCGAATGGGTTCTGAATAGTTATAATGTCTATACACGAAAGGAGCAACCATGGAAAAACGTTTATTTACTTCCGAATCCGTCACCGAAGGACATCCTGACAAAGTCTGCGATGCCATTTCCGATGCGGTACTTGATGCCTGCATGGAGCAGGATCCCTTAAGCCGCGTGGCTTGTGAAACCACAGTTTGCACCGGCTTTACCCTGGTGACCGGCGAGATCACCACAAAGGCAAAACTCGATGTGCCTGCCATAGTCAAAAAGACCATCCGTGAGATCGGTTATGTGGGCGGTGACATGGGCTTTGATGCAGACGGCAGCGCCGTATTCGTAGCCCTTGACCAGCAGTCTGCTGACATTGCCATGGGCGTTGACAAGGCCCTGGAAGCAAGAGAGAACAAAATGTCCGACGAGCAGATCGAAGCTATCGGTGCTGGTGATCAGGGGATGATGTTCGGCTATGCTACCAATGAGACACCGGAGCTGATGCCTTATCCCATCTCCCTGGCACACAAGCTTTCCCTGAAGCTTTCCGAGATCAGAAAGGACGGCACCCTGCCTTACCTTCGTCCGGACGGCAAGACCCAGGTATCTGTGGAATATGATGAAGAGGGCAAGCCTTTCCGCCTTGAGGCAGTGGTGCTTTCCACCCAGCATGCACCTGAGGTGAGCCAGGAGCA
>JAFZNL010000163.1 GCA_017550925.1 Lachnospiraceae bacterium
GACGATATGCAAGCTTGCTTGCACATATCGGCTGGGTTCTACAATCGGTCTGCGAAGCAGGAACCCCACGAACATCGAACAATCAGTCACGAAGTGACGGTAAAGCATGTACGAAGTACATGCGGGATTTTGAGATGGTCAGTGGGGGCTGTGAGTAGTAACACCTAAAAATATACTATGCAATAACCTTCACAATTCTCTTTGACGGACGCAGCGCGAACATCAGAATTGACGCCAGTGCAAGTCCGATGGCCAGGAACCACTTGGGATGGATGGGATCGCCGGTCTTGGGCGATACATCTGCGATAGCGCCCTGGGTTAAGTTATTGGTCTCCACATAGATCGCATAAGGCGAGAAGTGGGGAGCCGTAAATGACATGCAAGGCACGTTATCGATAGTGATCAATCTTGCATTGACTCTTTCCAGTTTTCCGGATGCATCCACGGTAGCGATCTTGTTGTTTCCGGCATATCCTGCCATCGCATCGGGGATCGGCAATGTCACATTCACGGAAAGGCCGTTGGTGTTGATGATCTTCGTAGTTCCGGTGGAATCGTACAGGCTGATATCCATTGCGAAATACTTCAGGTTATCAAGACTGCCGTAAGCATTCAGGAAGGCCTGTTCCATCTTGGTCCTCGCTTCATCGGAATCCGTGATCTTGACGATAAAGTTGTCATTGGATCCGCCGACGGACGCTGCCGCAAGTCCCTTATTGGAGAAACCGGACTTGGTCAGGTCTACCTTCGTATTACTATCCTTCGGCGTTACCTTACCGGTTGCGTTGCCGCTGACAGAGGATTTCGAAGCAGGTTCCACATAATTCGGATCCCTTGCATACATTGCTTTGACGGTCAGATCCGTCGTGATCGGAATGGATGCATAATTGGAAGGTGACCATGATACAAACTTATAGCCTTTTCTGACAGGCACATAGGCAAAATTGCCGGCAGTCTTTCCGCTTTCAACAACCTGTGAGGAAAGCAACGTTCCGTTATAGTCCACAAACATGACTGTATAAGATTTCTTGCTGTCGGAAGAAGAACTGCTGCCGCTTCCTGAGCTGCCGGAGCTGCCATTACCGCTCTTGCCGGATACCGAGCCGCCGGTCCCCGTGGTATTTCCGCTTCCGGAAGTCCCCGAGCCGGATGTGCCTTTATCCGTCGTCTTTTCGAAGTTCGCAACCACTGTCATATCTTCGGTAATCGCCTGCTTTGTATAGCTGGTAGGCGTCCAGTAGACAAAGGTATAACCCTTCTTCTTGGGTACAGTTGTCTCTTCTGCTGCATATTTGCCATGTTCCACATACTGGGATGAGAATACTTCACCGTCCACCAGGAATGTGACCTTATGGTAGACTTTCGGCTCTGCCGGTGTAACCGTAGGATCTTCCGGCTCCACATAATTCGGATCCTTATAGTAGTTGACAATGATCTGCACATCGCCGGTAATGGGCATTGCGGAAGATACGATATCCGGAGACAGGTCGTACAGATATCCTGTCCTTTGCATGATCTTATGGGTATCCAGTTCTGCCTGGGTCAGGGCTGTTCCATCCTGCTTTATGATATCAAAGGAGTAGGGCTGGAACTTCCCATCGGTGGTCTGGCCATAATCATCACTGGTCACGATGACCTTGTGATAACCATCGGTCACGTTTTCTGTGTTCGGCTCCAGCTCAGCCGTTGCCACAATATCCATGGTCACGTTACTTAAGGTTGCTCCCTCCGGTGACAGACGCCACTCTTTGAACTTCTGGGTGGTATCCTTCGGGATCAGGTAATTTACTACATAGGTAAAGCTTGCGGTTCCGCCATGGGAAACCTCTTCCTTGTAAATCTCCTGCCCATCGCAGATATAGGTTACAGTCCACTTGCGGTCGTCCATGGAACGGAAATGAATGGTGGGATAATTCGGGTTATCTCCTACCATCTGTGCCGTACTGTTCGGATAACCTTCCAGCATAACGTTGTTCAGATACTTCACGCCATCATACTCACGTCCGTTATCATCGGTAAATGCCGAACGGGGATTGAGATCCATCTGGGTGTTCCTCACCTGAACCACACCGATGGCTGTATTCTTGAAGCACTCTGTTCCCAGATAGTTACAGCTCTCCGGCAGGGATACCTGGAACAGACTGTTGGCATCTAAGAAACAACGGTCCGGGATATTGGTAATATTTGTAGAGGACAGGTCGGCCTCAGTGATATCACGGCATTTTTCAAAAGCATTTTTGCGAATAGAGGAAAGTCCTTCCACTTCGCTTGCTTCAATGGCGCTGTTGCCAAAGCCGTTCAAAACATCGCCTCTTGCCTGCAGGCATTCGATGATCTCATAAGGTGAGCCATCCTGGCGTGTCTCCATCAAAAGTCCCTGTCTGCAGGAGAACTTGTCTCCGTCTTCACTGGTACTGCTGCCATCCGTAAAGCTGACCGTGGTCAGTTTTTCACTGTCGATAAAAGGCAGGTCGCCGATCTTGCCAGTGGTGGAAGGAAGTACCACGGATACCAGGTTGTCGCAATTCTTGAATGCATTCTCGCCGATCACTTCATTGCCCTGAGCCGAAGGATACATCTGCACGGTTTTCAGCGCTGTGCAGTCTTCAAACTCATGATCCGGCACATTGCGAATAGAATGCATGGTAACAGATTCCACCTTGTCATTACCTGTGAAAAGTCCCTCTTTCAGATATTCGATACCTTCTGAGATCTCGGGCTGCAGGATCGCTTCGATCACATGCCGCTCTTCTTCCTTGAGAACCTGTAGATCTTCGCCATCTAAGTAATACCGCTTATACGCATTGGCTGCGATCCGCATCTCGTTGTAGAAGGAATGCTCATAGTCTTCATTTTCACCCTGGAAGGTGCTGTAATAACGGCTCAGCGGATACATATCGGGACCGCTGGTGGTCATGATATCTTTCAGCTGTGTCTTGAAGGAGTCAAAGGCCGTATTATAAGCAAGGGTATCGCCGGCTGCAATGGCTGCATCCATCTGCTCTACATAAGGCTGGATGGTCAGATACTCATTATAGGTCTTCTCCAGCCTGTCATAATTGGGAACGCTCACCAGGGTAGGCGCGCCGTCTTCTGCCCGCTCGATCTCCAGATTCCAGGGGAACTCGCTGCAGTAATTGATATCATCCACCGGACACGCAGATCCGTTATAGTTATTTCCTGCTGTCATGGCGTAGGAATAAGGCGTCTTCGGATACTCACCGGGCGTCGTCTCTGGATTCGGATCCACATCGCCGAAGAAACGAAGTCCGCCATCCTGATAGACTGCGTTGGATGCGTCCGTTTTAAAAGCTCCTCTACCGATCATACAACCGTTTGCATTTTCAAAATAAACATTCCGAAGTTCGGAGCAGCCGGAAAATGCGTTATCCGCAATGGAAGTGATCTTTTCGGGAATATACAGATACTGCATTGCTGCCGGCGAAGAAAAAGCGCCCGCCGCGATCTCGGTGATCTGACACGGTCCGATATTACTCGGAATGATCACGTTGGCAGAAGGATCCGCGCTGTCAAGAGGCTGGCAACGGAATATCTCTGCATTCGGGTTGTTGGTCATTTTTGCATAGTAAATATATCCATCAGAAAGAATACAATAGGTATCATAATAGCTCATATCCGATGTGGTGATGGAATGGAACGCCCGTTTATGGCGCAGTGCATACTGATAAACCGGATCCGTTGTGGAGCAGGCAGATTCAATGAAGAAATTCTCCGGAAGCTCATACGAGGCTTCATCAAAATAGCCCTTCCCCAGGTTTGCCCTGCTGAAGGTATCCGTGGGATCTTCCATATAATCACAGGGAGTCGGTTTGGATGAGCTCGGGCAGTCAAACTGCAGCTGGAAGTTTTCGCATTTCACCATGCGCAGGTTATAGCAGCCCGTAACGTTATCGTATCTGAATTCCTGTGCGGATTTTCCAAATTCCGGCAGTACCAAGTCCTCTAAGGATGAGCAGCCGTAAAAGAGCAGATGCACAGCACTGTCTCCTGCCGTCGGCAGATTCACATTGGAATAGCCGGACAATCTGACAGATGCCGGCAGCATGATCTGCTTTAAGTTATCGCAACCGTAAAACAGGCCGTTACCGATGACCTGCAGATTGGCGGTACCGTTACCGCCAAGATTCGGCGAAGTCAGCGCCTTACAATTTGAAAAACAGAAATTACCAAGAGTCGTTACAGAGGTAGGCAGTTCAAAGTTACCCAAAGCAGTACAACCGGAGAATGCCTCATCGCCAATATACTTCAAATAAGATAAGGTCGAATCACCACCGGTAAGAGCCAGACTGGACAGGGATACACATCCCTTGAACGCCCTGTTGCCGATAGCAGTCAGTCCATTAGCAAAAGATACGGAAGAAAGGTTCCGGCAGTCCTGGAACGCCTGATCTCCCACCGCTACGATGGTAGAGGGAATAGTTACGCTCTGCAGCGCTTTTCCTTCAAATACGCCTTCATAATTCACATCTGTCAGGGTTTCCCAATATCCGTCAGGATGATCAACGTTCAGGTTGCTGCTGCCATCGTTTGCCAGCGTGATCCGGTATGCCACATCCGGCATGCCGATATATCGAATCGGAACGGACAACTGTGTGGAAGCCGTCCTGGCAGGAAGCGATGTATTCTGGGTATCGTCCGTAGGGTCTGTAACGGTGTAGGAAGTCAGCACTTCAGTCGCCAGACCTTCAGAAGCGGTCAAGGCATATAAGGTCCTGCCGTCATCCCAGCCTTCATTATACAGACAAGGACGGAAACTTCCACTGCCATTGGTATCGTAATAATATAAAAATCTGCCCTGCTCATCCGCGGCCACATAGCCGCCTGCCGCCTCGTTATAACGATAAGCCGGCATGGATTCGGGAATATCAAGTGAAGGCTGTGGTGATTCCTCATTATAAGCTACCACTACGCCGCCATTCGACGCATCATAAGAAACACGAAGGGCACCGGTTCCGTCCGCAAAAACCTTCATGCCGTTAATGGTATAAGGAGAAAACCAGTTCGCTGTCGGACAGGTTGCATCATTGATGTAATACTTCGCATCATTCCAGGCCGTATAATCATCATTGCCCAAAACCGCCTTTGTTTTCGGAACGGGAATAAGAGCAACGATGAGCGCTGTCAGCATCAAAAGGATCGACATAGTCCCCATGACCGAACGACGCATCCTTACATCCTTCTGTCTTCTTTTCGTTTGATTTTTCTTCCCGCTCTTTGCTGCCGGACGAGAGTTGTTTCCCTTAGCCATGGCCTGCGTACTCCTTACCTTGTTATGTTATTGAATGATTTCTTATCTGTGATAAACTGGTTACTCGTTAATTCTGAATCTTGTTTACTCCACTTTCTTTGCTACTACCACAAACCTGGATCCATCCTCGAGGTAATCACAGGTGGACAATGTCAAAAGCCTGTCGCCATACTCCGCCTCCACGCCAGTGTTATAGAGTGAAAGCTCTGCCATCGAGCGCATATTGGAATCAAACTCTTCCTTTGATGCGGCATCTATGAACTGGTAATACTTAAATGCGATCTCATCTTTCTGATAGATCTTGGAATTGAACACATACATAATGTCATATAAACCGGTTTCATAGATCGTATCAAAGTGCACCTGCGGATGTTTTTTATAAAAAGACTCATCCTTGTATTTACTCAGGCTCCCGAACATATTACCGGACCGCATATTATGCCCGTAAATGATGAAGTTCATGCTGGGACGCAGCACATCACATTCGCAGTCCATGAACAATGTTCCGTTCTTATCTTCCTTTTGGTTGATATCGTGATTCAGATAATATTCATTATCCGAAGTCTGCATCACAGGATAATCGATCTTGGTTCCCTCGATGGCAATCCAGCCAATCACATTTTTATTTTGGGCATACAGGCTTTTATATACATCCAGGATCTGGGGTTTGATACTGCCCGTGATCACGTCGCCGTCATCATCCACTGCCACATCCTGCGCCGGCGCCATATCTTTCCCGGCATACATTGCCTGTACATCGGCATTGTTCTTTTTTCTGGCGATCTGCTCAGACAAGGCTTTTGCTTTTTCGGCATCCGCCAGATACACTGCAAAGACCACAAAACAGCCCAGCATAATGATCGATAATGTCCAGATCAGGATCCGTCTGACCAGAAATTCCTTTTTGGTCAATACCACAACCTGCTTACCGGCTTTGCGGCCTTTTGTCCGGCCGCTCTTTTCGCCACCAGCCTTCCCTGCAGCCTCGATCTCTTTTGTCAGCTGTTTGCGTTTGACCGCCATGGCCTTTTCATAGATCTCATCATCAAAAGCGCGCCCTTCGGGAGTTGACAGATCAAACTCACCGGACTGCAGCCTTTCATAGAGTTTCATCACATCGCGGTCATTTTGCAGGTTGTACTCTTTCTTCAGTTTTGCTATCTGCTTTGCATCCATAAAACCTTATTTCACAACAGTAACTTTCAGGGAAGCGAACATACCGTTTTGTCCTACGGCGTAAATGGTCGCTTTTCCTGCCTTCTTGCAAACGATCTTGCCGGATTTATCAACGGTTGCCACCTTCTTGTTGGTGCTTTCATACCTGACATCACGGATCGGCTTATCCTTACCCGGGAACTGTACATTGATCAAAAGCTGGATCACATCTCCCGGATTCGCCTGGGTCACATTCAGCACGCCACGGTTCTTCACCATCAGCGGATTTCCGTACTCCGAATTAGAAGGTGCTGCATATACTGTTGTAGATACGGCAAGAACTGATTTGGCATTGAATTTCTTCACGTTCTTGTACGCTACGACAATGTACTTATAATAACTGTTGCCGGCCAGATTCTTATGAACGTACTTGGTTTTCTTCTTGCCCTTCAGGGTTGCAAGAAGCTTCATCTTGCCGCCGTACTGCGCACCATATACCAAATATCCGTTTGCTTTCTTTACCTTCTTCCAGGTCAGGGTCACCTGATTCTTGCCGCCCTTTGCTTTCGGTTTGAGCTTCGCAAATTTTGCGCCCTTCACATCCTTGACATCGGTGTTCGTCTTCCTGATCTTCTTGGTGATCTCTTTTTCCGTGGTGTTTTTCTTATCCCACTTCTTATAAGCGGCATTATAATCCGCCTTTTCTTTCTTCTTCACCAGTTTATCATATGCATCCTCACTGTTTTTCAGCGTATTCACCTTACCCTCCGGAACCAGGGCCTTCTGATCGGAAGTCAGGCTGTCATATGCTTTTCTGGCTGCTTCGATCTTTGCCTTATCCTCATCCGTCAGTTTTACCTTATCGGAAATGGAATCAATGGCGTTGATCGCTTCATTTGCTTTTTTCTGATCCTCTGCCCGCTGGGCTACCAGTCCCTGATATTGATCAGCCGCGCTGTTCATGCGCTTGACTACATTGGCCGGGATCAGCGCTTTCTGATCGCTGGTCAACGCTTCATAGGAATCCAAAGCATCATAGATCAGGTCCTTATGCGCATCACTGAGCTCTACTGTACTCGGGATCTTCTTCGCCAGTTCAATGACATTGTCTGCCTTGGCGTTATCCTTTTGATCCTTTTCCGCAAGAGCCGCATACACCGCTTCTTTCTCAGCAAGGATGCTTGCAGCCTTTGGCATTTCATTTGCCAGGGCGTTCTTTATTTCCACAATCTGCGTATTCTTATTATAGGTCTCTCTTGCTTTACTGAGCCTCTCTTTGACCGCATCGGAATAGGTTACATCACCGATGGCATTGATATCATCCACGATCTCCTGCGTCATGCGGGAAACATTGTCCTTAAATTTCTGTTCCACAAGCCGCAGTCTGTCATAGTCAGCGATCTCATCCCGCTTCGTACCGTATTTTACCGCATACCAGGAAGTATCAAAGGTACCGATAGCCGTTTTTAACCGGGACTCCAGGTCCGGCGTCATCTCGAAACTGTTATCGGCATAAACCAGTTCCATTAATTTTCGGATCGCAGTATTGATATCCTTGATCTGCGTATTAATGGTATTGGCATAGTTCTGATTCATTTCCCATCTTGCATACAGATTCAGCGCGCCGGTACGACTTCCCTTTACGATGGTATCAAAAAGTGTCTTGGAATCCCAGGTCGTGATCAGCCAGCCCGGCGTATTATCAAATCCGTCCGGTTTTGCCGTATACCAGGCAGTGAATTTCACATCCGGTCTGTTATTGACTGTCGGCGCCATGATCGCATAGGTATCATCTTCTACCGTATATACATACCGCACGGACTTTTTCTGGGATGAGGTATAATCCGCAATAGGATTTCCGTTTTCATCCACGCCGAAGTAATAGTTAATGGTATACTGCACAAGATTCCATCTGGCAACGATCACCAGATTGTTCTTGATGGTTTTGAATCTTGCAGGGATCTCCTCACCTGCGCCCAAAATCGCTTCATCAACCTTCACGTTATCGGAATATGCCTGAATGATCCAGCCATTAAAGTCATAACCGATCTTTGACATCTCTCCAGCCGTCGGGAACCGAAGCCCCGTACCGAATTCATAGTCATCGCTCTTGGTATAGGCACTGGATGTCATGACGGTGCCGTTATCCATATTCCAGGTCAGGTTTACCATCTTGGTATACCATCTTGCATAAAGCGTTACATTACCGGTGGAGTTTATGGGAATATTGGTCACTCTTGCCGTCTCGTCCCAGATCGCATCATTGTCGTTATAATTAGTGGGACGCTTGGTATACCAACCCTTGAATTCATACTTCGGGTTCTCATAATCCGGGATCATATCCGGAATTTCCACGGATGTTTCATAGTCATAGGTAAAGACTGTTGAATCCGCCAGGGATCCCTGTTTCGCATCGTAGATGTACTGAATCCTGTACTCGTTCAGGCTCCAATATGCCTTAAATTCCACATCCGTTGCAGGCATTTCTGCCTCGAGGGATTTATAGTAAGTTCCGGATTGATAACTGCCCAGAGAATCCACACCGGTAAACTGCCAGCCACGGAAGGTGTAACCTTCTTTGCAGCCTGTGATATCCGGTGCTTTAATGGTATCGCTGTATTTCGCTTTCACAACACTGACATCCGTTGCCAGATAATTTGTAAATGCAGGCGCAAAACTGCTTGCCTGATCACCATCCACTCTACCGCCGTCCAGATCCCAGGTGACATTATAAGATACTCGTTTCCAGATAGCGATCAGATTGTAATCTTTCACCGACAAAGGCTGCGTCAGATCCACAACATCGCGAAGATTTCGGATGGGATTTCCGATTTTGGTTGCAATATAGTCCGAATCTGTCGCTATATCAGGATCCAGGGCACGAAGTTCCCGTCCATATCCTCCATCCAGATCATACCATCCCACAAATTCATAGCCGGGCGTTACACTCATATGCTTATCGACTTCGCGCAGTTTATCTGATTTGTAGGATTCTACCGTATATTTATCATTGCCTTCACCAAGATCACTCCAGGGCGGCGTGATCGCGCTCGCACTCTTCCACTGACCGAAGCCATTGAGATCATAATTGATCACATACTGTTTCGGAATCAACTTGGCCTTGATGGTAAGACTCTGGCTCGGCATTTTCAGGGTACCGGCAACCTTGTCGTATTCCAGCATTGTTTCCGGTTCGGTTATCTCTCCGCTTTCCCCGTCTATGAAGAACTGCCATCCCTTAAATTCATATCCGGTCTTTTCTACTCCGGCGGGTAATACAATCTGCTGCATACTTTCGATTTTGATGCTGTTGCTGCTTTCGATCGCAGGACTGTATGTGATTCCGGCAGGAACCGTAGCACCCTGGAAATTCCATGTCAGTGTCAATTCCTTTTTCTTAAATCTTGCATAGAACCGGATACCGTATTGCCCGGGGTCGAGTTCATCAAGAATCTGCTGCGACATAGATGTTACAAGATCTGCCTCATCCCAGCCGTCATTTTGGAAAAGCCTGAGATCATACTCATACAGATAACGGCCGGCAGCAGTATCATCATATTTTTCACGATTCGGCGCCTGCTTCGGATTTGACAGAAATTCCGTTGATTGCCTGTATCCGAGAGAGCATCTGCCATACTGATAGGTTTTGTACCATCCGGCAAACACATAAGGAGATGGGGTGCCGTTTTCGCCTTCCAGCATATGGATATGTGATGCACCCTTCAAAGCGGGCATGGTATTAAACAGGAAAAAATCACAGCATGAACGCTCTGCCACTCCCTCATTTTCAGGCTCTCTGGAAGGCGACCATGAGGGTTCCACCGCTGACGGATCCACTTCTTCATCCTTCCATGTATTCCATCTGGCAATATTCGGATCCAGCACGCACTTTAACTGATATTCTCTCATGATCCATACAGTGGTGATCACCATATCCTCATCTGTCATGATGACCGGATCTTCGGATGCCTGCTTAACCTCAAGTGCCTCCGGCGTAAGCTCCAGGACAGCACCGCTTTTGTATGTGATCTTCCAGTATGTCAGGTCATAATAGGGTTTGAACACTTCAGGGAAAATGATCTTGTCACCATAGGTTACTTTTCCCGAAGGGGTGTATTCTCCGGATTCTTCACTGATCATGCCACCGTCCAGCGCCCACTCCAGTTTAAACTCGGATAGTTTAAACCGGGGATAAAGATTCAGGATCTTGCCGTTTTCGGGTACCAGTGCAGAATTCCCTTTTTCGATCTTCTCTACTTTTGCGGAATCTTCCGTAACGCCAAGATACCAGCCGGCAAAGGTATACTTCCTCTGCGCCTTTAAAACCGGCAGCTTAAAGCCGTCCTTTTCCAGAGAATATTTTGTAAAGGACTCCTCGATATCCTCTGCGCTCAGCTCATTCCCATCAGCATCCAGCCAGGTCAGATCATCCCAGTTGATATCACTGATGCTGACTGATCCATCCTCTGTTCGGATGGTCTTCCTGTAAGAAAGAGAATACATCTCACTTGCAAAATGTGCTTTCCAGCAAAGATCAAAGTCCGGCATGGACGACGGGATCTGCTCCAGTTTTTCTCCGAGAACAATTCCTTCATCGGTTACCTCTTCAACCTTATATGCATCCCAGCCCTCAAATACATAACCATCTTTTTTGAGGTTTTTCATATATTCATCATTCTGGTTTGGGTTATAGGCAACGCCAAAATCAGTACCGTAGTTAATATTCTCCCTTGGCTGAAAACGATTCTGTGCCTGCGCCTGATCTGTTGCGCCGTCCAGGTCATAATACATATTATATTTATTTACGGTCCAGTGTGCATACAGATCCAGATCTCGCATCACAGATGTTTCCGTAAAACTATAGAGGTCTCCGCCATTGGGCTCTGTAAACCATCCGCCAAATGTATACCCTTCAGCTAAGGGCCGTTCCGGTTCTGTTGCTGTTCCTCCGTTTTCTACCCCCTGTTCATGGATCTCCTCGCCATGACCCTGCATATGGAAGGTCACTCTGTTATATCCGGTGGCTATAAAATCATATGTGATCCAAAGGTGATATCCGCTGTAAGTGATATCTCCCTGACTGATATCTGCGATGGTCTTCGTTGCGAGCTTACCGTTGATCCGCACGATGGTTGAGTCATCAAAATAATACTTCGTTGCACTCTTCGCCTTACAATGAAGTTTTAATCTGTACTTATGACCATATGTAAATGTATCTCCGGAAGCCAGAACTCTGTCTCCGTCTGTCAGATCTATGATCTGGTTTCCTTCCGTTCCGCCAAATGCAGAAACGATCTCAGCCTTATTATCGATCTGGGCATCATAGGATGTATCAAGGACCGCCCCTGTTGTTACAGTGGTAGCCACTGCTCCGGTTACCGGTTCACTGTCCTGCCCGTTTTCCAGATTGACATTCACCTGACTGATCAGTTTCCTGCCAGAAGGATCCGTCGCCTCCTCAGCTGTTTCCGGAAAGGTATAAGTGATCGTCATGGTATTATTATCCGGGTTAAAGGAAACCATCCGGTTTTCCAAAGAAGCGTCAGACTTTCCGCTTTCAGAATAATCGTAGAACCAGCCGTCGCCGTTAAATGACCCTTCGGTACGCCTGTACCTTTCACACATGAATTTGATCCCATCGATCCCCGTCACGACCACATTGATCGTATATGTTGTCGATGGTTCAACAGGCTTTGTTGTATCGACCGCTGCAAGTTCGTCGCCTTTATACCAGTGAACTTCCACCTTCATGCCGCCCGGAAGCGTTCCCTGTGTCCCGATCATATCATCCGATCTGTAATTCTCAATATAGTATATGCCGGGGACTCCGTTGTAACCGGGCACATACGCATCAAAGGAAGTGACGCCTCCCGGAAAACTTTGCCCGGTCTTCGGGGATGGAATCATGATATTCACATTATCCACATATAACTGTGCAACAAAATTATAACGAATGGTTAAACGATCCGGGTCATAGCGCAGCGAGCCGTTTGCATATGATCCCCCCCCAACTGTTTTTCCGTTCAACCGGATATCTGTCGTATGTGTCTCGTCAATATGATAACCATCGACGGGAGTCAGTTCCAGTTCCACCATGTAGCGCTTGTTATTCTCAAATCTATCGGATGAAGACATCTCCTTTTCGGTCATGGAATCAAACCATTTATATGAGGTGATAAAATACCTCAGATCCGTCATGCGATATCCCGCTGCCGTATTCTCGCACCAGATCATATTTAATGGTTGGGGCGTTTCATAGGCTGACGGAGGATCAATATAGATCGCTATATTATTAATGTATGTATTCGTCGCCGTAAATTCATAAATGATCGTTACTTCATTATCACCAAAGGTAACAGTCCATTTATTCGTGTTGTCAGAACCAACAGTATATTTATTGTTGTTGATGATGATGGTTTTCAATTGAGAATTGTCAATCTTATGTTCATTCATCCCTTCCACAACGAGCTTCAATTTGTAGACCGTATCTTTTTGGGCAACGGTATTATCATCAAGAAGATTACCTGATGCATCCAGCCAGCCGGATTCAGAATCTCTGACCCTTGCTATAGACCCATCAGCCAGTAAATATTCAGCCAGATTGAAACTGACAGGAAGTATTTTCCCGACAGCAGGAGTCGCACAATAGAAATGCAATGCCTCAACATACTTATCGCCTTCCCCGGCCGCAGCCGAAACAGGCATCATCCCGAGTATCATTGCCACTGTCAGAACGATACTGATGATCCTTTCCTTCATCCTATAAACACTCCTGAAACCTTTTCCCATCATTTTCATACCCCGCAGACTCCTTTCCGCTTGTTTCCATACATTGCAAAAAACCGTGATCATCCTGATACGGCATACTTTTTCATGTTTACATAAAAACTCAAATTTATCTTACCACAAAATGACCGTTTTTTTCAAGCAAATAGGCACAAAATATGCCCAAAAACAGTCTCTCAATAATATATTTCGGCTATTTTTGATTATTTTTTAGGAAAATTGCGCTGAAACGCGCGAAAAGCATAGATGGATCACTCTTTTTTCCGCAGGTCGATAGCCGTAACGGAAACAACAACTCTGTGGGGCAGACATACGATCGTCTGCCCGATATCTCTGATCGGCGCCGTATGCACGCATATCTGTTTTGGGCAGTCAGCGTTTTCCACATAGACCTTGCCCCTTTCGATCCGAATGGAATTCTCTCCGTATTCGGTTTTGACCGAAAGTGTCTGATCATCAGAGAGCGGGACGGCATACAGGATACTGCCGTCCGACTCGACAACAACTGATTTGGCCGCATCTTCTTTATTGGTGATAGCAAGGCGCAATACAATGAGACCGAATGCAATTAACAGCACAACGGCAAAAAACAGAACAGAATTCAGCACTCTCTTTTGCAGATTACCCTTCTCTTCCACAATACGGCCTACCAGACTTCAATCGTTCTTACGCGGTCTCATTAATGTAGTTTACCAGTCCCTGGGCAGCGATGATCTTCTGCATGAAAGGCGGGAAAGCCTGACCCTTGAACTGCGTTCCCTTGGTACGGTTATAGATGATACCATTATCAAAATCCACTTCCACCTCATCTCCTGCTTCGATCCCTGCGGCAGCCTCCGGGCATTCTACGATGGGCAGCCCGATATTGATGGCGTTGCGGTAAAAAATACGGGCGAAGGTTTCCGCAATAACACAGCTGACGCCGCTTGCCTTGATGGCGATGGGCGCGTGCTCACGGGATGATCCGCAGCCGAAGTTCTTATCAGCTACGATGATATCGCCCTTTTGCACCTTGCCTACGAATTCTTTATCGATGTCTTCCATGCAGTGCGTTGCAAGCTCTGCCGGATCGGAAGAGTTTAAGTATCTCGCTGGGATGATGACGTCTGTATCTACGTTATCGCCGTACTTAAATACGCGTCCTTTTGCGTTTTCCATGGTATATTTCCTCCTTGATGATGTCTTACGGTCTCGCTATTTTACCAGCGATTGCACTTGCAGCCGCTACAGCCGGTGAAGCCAGGTAGATCTCGCTGGTCACGTGTCCCATGCGTCCTACGAAGTTGCGGTTGGTGGTGGATACGCAGCGCTCTCCTTCTGCAAGGATGCCCATGTAACCGCCAAGGCAGGGACCGCAGGTGGGCGTGGATACGATACCGCCTGCTTCGATGAAGATCTTTAAAAGGCCCTCTTCCATAGCCTGCAGGTAGATCGCCTGGGTAGCCGGGATCACGATCAGGCGCATCCCATCGGCTACTTTCTTACCCTTCAGGATCTCTGCCGCCTGACGCATGTCGTCGATCCGTCCGTTGGTACAGGAACCGATCACAACCTGGTCGATCTTAATCTCATCCATAGCCTCGATCTCATCGATGGTATGGGTGTTTTCCGGCAGATGCGGGAAGGATACCGTGGACTTTAATGTCGACAGATCGATGGTATACTCTTCGTCATATACCGCATCCTCATCAGCCTCATAAATCGTATATTCTCTGGTGGAATGCTCTTTCATATAAGCGATGGCTTTGTCATCCACAGGGAAGATGCCGTTCTTGCCGCCGGCTTCGATGGCCATGTTGGCAATGGTAAAACGGTCATCCATGGACAGGTTTGCAATGCCGTCGCCCACAAATTCCATGGACTTATACAACGCACCGTCCACGCCGATCATGCCGATGATGTGCAGGATCACGTCTTTTCCGCTGATGTACTTGGAAGGCTTTCCGGTCAGGTTGAACTTGATGGCGGAAGGCACCTTGAACCATGCCTTGCCTGTTGCCATGCCGGCTGCCATATCGGTGGAACCAACGCCTGTTGAAAATGCACCCAGGGCACCATAGGTACAGGTATGGGAGTCAGC
>JAFZNL010000164.1 GCA_017550925.1 Lachnospiraceae bacterium
CTGCCTGCTTCGTGGTATTGCCAGAACAGAAATCGTTCGCGGCCAGGTCGTTGCGAAACCCGGTTCTGTTACCTGCCACAAGAAATTCACGGCTCAGGTTTACGTACTGACCAAGGACGAGGGTGGTCGTCATACTCCTTTCTTCAACAACTATCGTCCTCAGTTCTACTTCAGAACAACTGATATTACCGGCGTTTGCAATCTGCCTGATGGCACTGAGATGTGCATGCCTGGTGATAACGTAGAAATGACCATCGAGCTGATCCATCCCATCGCTATGGAGCAGGGTCTTACCTTCGCTATCCGTGAGGGTGGTCGTACCGTAGGATCAGGCCGTGTAGCTACCATCATCGAGTAATACGCTACAAGCCAATCAAAGATATAATAAAGAGCCTCGGGCAAGCTTGCTTGCAACCGGGGCTCTTTTTATATCTTTAGTTGGCGACAGCCAACGACAGTAAGTGTCCGAGCAATGCGAGGGCACTTACGGAGTGGCTTGTAGCTGTTCAATACAGCCGGTAATCCATAAAAGTGCCGAAATTCTCAAACGATATTTGTGCATTTTTTTCGCATTTTTTTCGCATTTTTTTTGCAACATCATGTCGTTTGCGGTATAATACCTCTGTAACGGTCATTGGGGAGAGGGATAGGTGCGTGTGAACAATTTCTGCTGATGACAAAATCAAAATTCTATAAAGGAGGAGCATGATATCATGAAGAATCATCAAAACAAGTTAAGCAGAGCCTTAGCCATTTTGATGTCATTTGCGATGGCGCTGTCCGTTGTGTTCGTTGGTAACCCGACGGAAGTTCAGGCTGCCAACAACAAGAAAGTGGCATCCATGAAGGTCAATAAGGCCTCTGTAACGCTCGACTTGGCGAAGACCAAGACAACGACCGTGAAAGTGACAGTTAATGCCAAAAAAGGCAATAAGCTGGCGAAGAAACTGTTCGTGGTAAAGGCTACACCGAAAGATAAGAGTGTAGTTAAGACAAAGATTAAATCCCAGCCTAAGGGGAATGCAAAGGCCAAGAAGGGTATAACGAAGATCACCCTTACGGCGCAAAAAGTCGGAAAGACAACGATCACCATTAAGGCAAAAAAGAACTCAAAGGTTAAGCAAGTAATCGATGTTGAGGTTATAGACTCGAGTGCTAAACCGGCCGACACGCAGCCGACACAGCCTGATCAGAAACCGGCCGACACGCAGCCGACACAGCCTGATCAGAAACCTGCTGATACGGTAACTACACCGACCGCAGCAAATACTGAGATCAAGCTTCCTGAAAGCATCGATAAGACAAATCCGGTCATTGCTATCAATACACCGGTTAAGTTTGATACAAACCAGCCTGGTCTGGTATGGAAATCATCAAATGAAGACGTTGCAATGATTACTTCTGATGGAACCTTCTTCGGTAAGAAGGATGGTAAGGTTGAAGTTCAGCTTGTAGATGCAAATGGCAACGTAATCCAGAAGATGGAAATTACCGTAGGCAATGGCGGATCTGAATCTGGCAGCAGCGAACCTACATATGAAAACGTTAAAGTAACATCAGCTGATACAACAGATGGTTCTATTCCGACATTGGCTGTTGGTACTTCTACGAAACTGAATGCAGACGTTCCTGAGGATGTTGCAGCTAAGATCACCTGGCAGAGTTCCGATCCGAACGTTGCTGTTGTTGATCCCACTACAGGTAGTGTTACCGGTATTGGAGCAGGTTCTGCAACCGTAACAGCATATCTCGATGGCAAGGCAATCGGTTCAGTATCAGTTAAGATTGATGTAGTTTCTGTTACCGGCGTGACTCTTGAAAAGAGTGCGATTGAGATGTCTGTAGGCGATAAAACAACCGTAAAGGAAACCATCGCACCCGCGACGGCAACAAACAGAGGAGTTACATGGTCTTCTGATAAACCGGATATTGCATCTGTTAATGTGTCTACCGGTGAGATCACGGCAATTAAGGCAGGCGAAGCCAATGTTACCGTTACCACCGTTGACGGAGAGAAAAAAGCAGTCGTTAAGGTAACTGTGAAAGACAGTACTGTAAATGATGTAGATTCAATCGAGGCAAGCGTAAGCAATGCGATCGAGGGTTATCCCGGTACCGTATTGGTCGGCACCACGGCAAAGATTGATTTTACGGTCACAAATGACGGACTGCCTTATTCGGGCGGCGACGCCATAGCATCGCTTGAAAACGGCAACGGTTATGCGGAATACTATACGCTTGTTAGTAACATGGTGAAACTGACTTCTGAAGGCAAAGGAAGTTTCTATGTAAAACTCAAAGATGAGTACACACAGGGCGTTAACAAGAAGACACCGATGATTGATGATATAAGAGAAGATGGGGCTTTTGCAAGCCTCCGTCTGAAGATCCAATCCGGCGGGGCAAGCCTGGACGCTCCTGTGGATCTCCGGTTTGGCCAGATTATTAACAAAACAGAGCATATGGAATCCATTGAAGTTACTAATGATCATTCATCTATACTTCCTGCTCTGGAGCCTGCTGATTGCAGAGAAGAGGTAATGTATTCCTATAACAAAGACAGATATGAACAGGAATATGTTCCGGATCAACAGGTATCATCCACTGTACTCGGCAAGGATCATGCAGTCACCTTTGATGCTACGCCGATGATTGTTCTTCCCGCTACGTTGGGAACAGAAGATGCTGCGGCGTATGTGAGAAATCTGAATATTGAAGTGTCAGAGTATTCAGTATATCAGGACGAGTATGATGCCGGATGGATAGAAGGCGAAGATGAAACAGCAGAGACAAAGGGAAGCTGGATTAAAGACGTGCCCGGTGGACTTAATTATCTTACCATGACCCTGGACAGATTCAAACTGTCAAGTTACACCAGGATGGTTATACGCGCTTATGAATCTAATACCATGAATCCGATTACTGATGCACAAGGTAATCTGGTACAGGAAGTGATTAACGGCGGGGATATTACCATCAATGCGGGTAACCCGAAAGACTATCAGATAGGCAAAGAGATCTTTAACGATGCAACGAAAGACCTGACCAAATTTGATCTACTTGTTTTTGTTGAATCGGCAGGTCAGGTGAACGAGGATGAAAATCTTGGTTATAAGGTATCGAAGGTTGAAGGATTTTATGAAAACCAGGATGTTAAGCCTTTCGATGTAATTCGTCTGGTAGGAACTGTAACCTATACAACAGGTGCACAGAATCACTATACTCCTGAGATTGACCTTCCGGATGCAGAGTTATATCTGGGAGAAAGTTTTGTATCGAATCATACGTACAAGTATTCTCTTCCGGCGTTCCCGGATACCGGTGATGCGATCATTTACGAGTATGAAGATTCAACGCTTTTAAATCTCGTGAAGAGATACATGTATCCCACCGAGACGACTGAGAATAATAAGACTGTAATCTGCGAACCGACTGACGGTTATCTGATCGTTGCAAGTGTCGATCAGGTAGAGGCTAATAAGAACTTTACCGCAGATACGACAGAAAACGGAACTTTTGTTGTGGATTCACAGGTTCCCGGATATGTTCATGTTAACGCTAATGTGAAGGTTGGCGATGTAGTTGATTATAAAGTAAAATCATATGTACTGTTTTCGCCGATTCCGGAGACGGATGAGATTGAAGCAAAAGACGTATTTGCGATTGCAGGCCAGACCGTTACATTCCAGGTGAAGGTTAATGATGCGAACGGCAACAAGAAATCCGGCGCAAATGTTAAGTGGTTCTATGGAGAAGATCCCGAGAATCAGACAGAATTTAGCAATGGCGACTCTTACGTTGTTGAGAACGGCATATCACCGATTACGGATGATAACGGTATTAACAAGCTTACCGTTAAAGCCAGCGTTGCCAAAGATTTGAAGTTAATCAATGTTGTTGTTGGAAATCAGCAGTATCATATTGAATATGTCAAGGTAGATGATCAGTTGATTAATGAGACCTACTGCAATCTGCATTGGATTGCTCCTGGTATTTACTTCAAGGATATGGTTCAGGACGGTGGTGAAGAGTATAACACAGCGGATGTGATGAATCCCACTACGGTTACAGATACCTACGAATATGAAGTCTCGAAACATTGGCTGATCGGAACAAAGGTTTCTGGCGTACCTGAGGGATGGCATTATATTGAGCCTGAACAAGATCCGCTTGTTCCTATTGGCGATGACGATGACGATGACGACGATGACGATGATAACGATGAGTATGCATATGATTACGATATAGTTGATATATCCAATATCAAGATAGAGTATTCATCCAAATCCGATAATAACGGAGAAGCAATGGAAAGAGTTGACTCAGAGACGACCAATGGTCTTTGCACCGTAACACGTATCTCAACGGGTAATTCAACTGTAAGCGCAGAGCTTGCCGGATTTATCGATCCGACTAAAAAGTGTGTTATCACGATTCTTGAGAATGGTGTAGAAGTACCTTATGTCAGCGTTGGAAATCTGGACGATTACAGTGATGATATTGCAACCGGAAAGAAACTCGATATCAAGCTTAATTGGGCTCCTTTTGGAAAGAAGATGAACCTTATTATTCCGAATGCTAAGAGCAGCATTGATAACGGAGCGGTTGTCTTCTATATCCAGACTACGGATTTGTTCGATAATGTAATCACGAGTCAGACAGTTGATTTCAAGGTAAAAGATGCAAATAATAACGTTGTAATGGATGGCTCGCAGATAGCTGTTACATCAGATGAAGCTGTAGTTATCGGAAACGGTGAGGTAGAGTCTGTTCCTGTCGGATGTGTTGCAGTATTTGTAGATGCACCTGATGAAGCGCAGACATATTCCATTACCGCAAATGTGAATGGATCGGAAAGTGTTAAAGCTTCTTCCAAGATTTCATTTACTGAGCCCGAAGGTGAAGATGCTAACTTTACAATTGAATCTGTTACGCCTGACAGCACCAAGAATGAAATCAAAGTGAAATTCACATCGGCTGTTGATAAAGCATTAGCCGAAGGTCACAAATTATTCTATGTCATAGATGATAATGGTAAGGATTTGTCATCTAATATTGAAAGTGTTGAGGTTGATAAGAATGATAATTCGACAATTGTTATTACAATTGATAAGACCCAGACATTTGCAAATACGGTTGACGTAGAGATTGATTCGACCATTGAAGATGGTGGCTACGTATACTGGTTTACCAATAAGGAAGGACAGTTCTATTCCGAGCGTTATTAATGGCCACTGTTTGGTTAATTGAGTATGTAGCAGGTATCTGATTCAGGTACGATGAAATTGCCCCATGGGACTTGTCCCATGGGGCTTTTTTGATAACATGACTGATATTGCTTGTACTATCAGCCTGATTGAGTTATAATCATTTCTATGCGTGAGCAGAAAGCCTGAGCCATCAGACTTATAGATGTATATGGCCGGTGGGATAATCGATAGCGAAACATTGGCTGTCATGCAAAGGGGATAACAGATGTACAGTTTTGAAAGCAAGATCCGATACAGTGAGACGGGAAGTGACAGGCATCTGACCGTTCCGGCACTCCTGAATTATTTTCAGGATTGTTCCACGGCACAGTCAGAGGATCTGGGGATTGGCTTAGATTATCTCGAGCCCCAGGGGCAGGCATGGGTACTGAACTTCTGGCAGTGCGATATTACAAGGCTCCCGATTCTCGGTGAGACTGTCGTGGTTGCAACCAGACCCTATGAATTCAAGGGTGTTATGGGTAGCCGTAACTATGAGATGCGGGATCAGGATGGAAATCGCATGGCGGTTGCCAATACTCTCTATACCCTGATGAATATGGAAAAGCATGTGCCGGTCAAACCGGATGACAAGATGAAACAGGCCTACCAGATCGGGGAGAAGATGGTGATGGATTATGTGTCCCGCAAGATCCGTTTTCCGGAAGGCGGACAGGCACTTGAGCCCATTACGATCCAGCAGCACCATCTCGATACCAATGATCATGTGAACAATGTGCAGTATGTATCCATGGCACAGGATCTGATCCCGAAGGATCTTCGGATCGGCAGGGTGCTGGCGAGTTATCATATTTCCGCAGTGGAAGGTGACGTGATCTATCCATATCTGTTTGAACTTCCGGCAGATTCCAGTGTCGGATCACAGGCAGCGGCGCCGCTTGGGACCAGGGCGGACAGTTTTTATAAGGAACAGAAAACACCGGAGGCAGGGCAGCCGCTGGTATTTACGAAAAAGATCGGTGTGGACCTTAGAAGAGAAGACGGGGAGTCGTTCTGCAAAGTACTGTTTTGCGGATGAGAAAGTAGGCCCCTCATCAGTCAGCTACGCTGACAGCTTCCCCCGAGGGGGAAGCCATTGGACGAGATAATATGAAATTAGGAAAATATAACACACTAGTATATGCGAAGAATACGGATTTCGGTATCTATCTGAAGGATACGATGATCAGCGAGGAGGAAGTCCTCCTGCCCAAAAAGTGGGTGCCCTCTGATCTTGAGATCGGGGATCCCATGGAGGTCTTTTTGTATAAAGACTCTAAAGGACGTCTGCTGGCAACGACCATGAAACCGAAGGTAACGCTGGGCAGTATTGCCAGGCTGAAGGTGACAGCGGTCACGAAGATCGGTGCATTTTTGGACTGGGGACTGGAAAAGGAACTTCTCCTGCCCTTCGCTGAGCAGACAAGGCGCGTGAAGGAAGGCGAGGAGATTTTGATCGCTCTTTACACGGATAAGTCTTCGCGCCTTGCGGCGACCATGAAACTCTATCCGTATCTGAGTCTTCGAAGCCCGTATACGATCGGCGACGAAGTGACGGGAACCGTATATGAGAGCAGCGAAAACTTCGGTGTCTTTGTTGCGGTGGATGATCAGTATTCTGCGCTGATCCCGCGGAGGGAGATTTCCGGAAAGGGACCGGCGGTTGGCGGGCAGGTAACGGCCAGGATCAGCCGGATCCATGAAGACGGCAAGATAGACCTGGACCTTCGGAAAAAAGCCTATCTGCAGATGGATGATGATGCGCAGTGCCTGCTGAATCTTCTACAGGAATGCGGCGGCGTGCTGCCGGTATCGGACCGCAGCGATCCGGAGCAGATCCGGGAGCTGACCGGCATGAGCAAAAATGCGTTCAAGCGGGCTGTGGGCCGGCTGTACAAAGAGCGAAGAATTGAGCTGGCACAGGACAGGATCACATTGATCTGACAAAAAGAGCCGGCAAGGCGAAGTCTGCAACAATGCAGAACCTGCCGGTAGGGACATAAACACGAAAACGAGACTTTGGGGTTACAGGAAAGTATTATGCAGGAATTTCAGGTACTTGGGATCACGCTGAAGGATTACTCTGCACGTGAGTCCATGAAACTTGTGGAAAACTATTTTAATGACGGCAAGATCTCTACCATCTGCTATCTGACGGCAGGAGGTTTATTAGAGGCAGAAAGCCATCCGGAGACGAAGGATTTTCTGGAAAAAATGGACCTGACGGTTGCGGCGCAGCCTGAGGTTTTGACGGCGTCTTCCGTCCAGCCGAGGAGCCGGATCAAGGAAGTGGAGAATAATGATTTTCTTCGTCTTTTCGTAAACAGGATGGTCCGGGGTGGGGCGCAGATCTGCCTGCTTTCCGATTCCCAGGAAGACCTTGCCAGGTTAAAGGACGGCCTTCTGAGCTATCAGGCAGGTCTTCGTATCGTCGGCACCTATGTGATCGAAGGCGGGGACCAGGATATCGATACTCTGATCAATGACATGAATGTGGCAGCGCCCCACGTTCTGATCTCCAATCTGTCTTATCCGCTCCGGGAGAGTTTCTTCACAGATCATCATATGAAACTCCATGCCGGTATCTGGCTGATGCTGCAAAAAGGCATGGCGATTGAAAAACATGGTATGACGTTGGGACAGAAGATCCGCGGTTTCTTTGATAAAAGGGCCCTTCGCAGGACGGTGGATCAGTATCGCCGCCAGGAAGAGAAACAGGAAGAAGAGGTCAGGGCAAAAGAAGAAGCGCTCTTGAAATTCGATACCCAGGAGATTGATACGGAAGAAATTCGGAAAGCTCTCAGCGAAAAAGATCAGCAAATCTAAGCATAGTTCACAAAAAATTCCGTTTTTTTAGTAGATTTTTTCTTCATATTGTATTAGAATGAGGTTTGGGGTGTGCAAAACGCAAGTTATTTGTATCTTTATTTGTGCACTTTTCTTAAGTGATAGAAAAAAGGAGAACGGGGCATGATTTCAAACCAGATTCTGCAGACAACACTGGACGGGCTCAAGTCCATATCCAGAGTGGATTTTGCGGTGATCGATACAGACGGCAATCCGGTGGTCAGCACGACGCTGCCTTCGGGCGGGTATGCAGCGGGTGTGATCGATTTTGTTAAATCTCCCGCAGACAGCCAGGAAGTTTCCAAGTATCAGTATTTCAAGATCTATGATGAATCTGTCGTAGAGTATGTGCTGATTGCTTTCGGCTCCGGTGAAGATGTCTATATGATCGGCAAGATGGCGGCTTTTCAGATCCAGAATCTGATGGTAGCCTATAAAGAGCGTTTTGATAAGGATAATTTTATTAAGAACCTGCTCCTGGATAATCTGCTCCTGGTGGATATCTACAGTCGTTCCAAAAAGCTGCGGATCAAGATGGAAGCAGACCGCTGCGTTATGGTGGCGGAAGCGGGAGAGCGCAAGGAGATCAATACTGTTGAAGCTGTTAAGGAGTATATCTCAGCGGGAACTCATGACTTTGTGACCGCGGTGGATGAAAACTCTGTGATCATTGTCCATGAGATGACCGAGCAGAATCACAAGGGCGAGATGGACCGGCTGGCAAAACAGATCATCGCAGGTCTGGAAAAGGATGGCGCAGGCCAGGTGCATGTGGCATACGGTACTGTAGTAGGCGAGCTGAAAGAAGCAAGCCGTTCTTATAAAGAAGCACGCATGGCATTGGATGTGGGTAAGATCTTTTTTGAAGAGAAAAAGCTCATGGCCTATTCATCTCTGGGGATTGGGCGCCTCATTTATCAACTTCCCATGCCGCTTTGTAAGATGTTCATCCGTGAGATCTTTGAAGACCAGCAGCCGGACGATTTTGATGATGAGACATTGACAACCATCAATAAATTCTTTGAAAACAGTCTGAATGTATCGGAAACCAGCCGTCAGCTCTTTATCCACAGAAATACGCTTGTTTACCGTTTGGATAAATTGCAAAAGACCACGGGACTGGATCTTCGCGTCTTTGAAGATGCCATTACCTTTAAGATTGCCATGATGGTTGTACGATATATGAAATATATGGAATCAATGGAGTATTAAGAGGAGATATTATGATCACATTAGACCATGTCAGCAAAACCTATTCCACGGGTGCGCCGGCGCTGAATGATATCAGCCTGCATATTGATCCCGGGGAGTTCGTATTCATCGTAGGGGACAGCGGATCGGGTAAGTCCACCCTGATCAAGCTGCTGCTTCGTGAGCTGTTGCCTTCTTCGGGACAGATCACGGTGAACGGTATCGATGTAGGCAAACTGAAACATCGCCAGATCCCGAAATACAGAAGAACACTAGGCGTTGTGTTCCAGGATTTCCGACTACTGAGGGACCGGAATGTCTATGATAATGTGGCTTTTGCACAGCGCATCATCCAGACACCGGGGCGTGAGATCAAAAAGAACGTGCCCTCCATGCTTTCCACAGTGGGGTTGGCAGGAAAATATAAGGCAAAGCCCAAGGAGTTGTCCGGCGGTGAACAGCAGCGTGTGGCACTGGCCAGAGCGCTGGTAAACAAGCCGCCCATTTTGCTTGCGGACGAGCCGACCGGAAACCTGGATCCGAATAATTCCTGGGAAATCATGAAATTGTTTGAAGAGATCAATGCAACGGGGACCACGGTTGTTGTAGTAACCCATAACCGTGAGATCGTCAATGCCATGAAGAAACGCGTGATCGCCATGAACAAGGGCGTGATCATCAGCGACGAAGAGGAAGGAACATACATCGATGAGGCATATTAGTACATTTTTCTATACACTTCGCCAGGGGATAGCGAATCTGTTCCGGAATAAATGGTATTCCCTTGCATCCATAGCAACCATCAGCTCCTGTCTTTTGATGTTCGGAGTCTTTTATTCCGTAGTTGCCAATTTCCAGTACATTGTGAAGATGGCGCAGGAAGGAGTATCCGTTACGGTATTCTTTGATGAAGGATTATCGGATCAGAGGATCCAGGAGATCGGTGATATCATCTCGGCAAGAGCGGAAGTGGCAAGGATCAATTTTGTATCTGCAGATGAAGCCTGGGAGAGTTTCAAGGAGGACTATCTGGGAGAGTATGCGGACGGTTTCGGCGATGATAACCCCATCGCGGATTCTGCAAACTACGAGGTATATCTGAACGATGTCTCCAGGCAGGATGACCTGGTGCATTACTTAGAGGGCGTGGACGGCGTAAGGGAGGTAAACCATTCCGAGATCACGGCCAATACTCTGTCCGGCATGAACAAGCTGGTCAGTTATGTGTCCCTTGCGATCATCGGTATCCTGCTGGCAGTATCCATGTTCCTGATCAGCAATACCGTAACCATCGGTATTTCTGTTCGTAAGGAAGAGATCAACATTATGAAGTATATTGGCGCAACGGACTTTTTCGTACGTGCCCCCTTCGTCATCGAAGGTATCCTGATCGGTATCCTTGGCTGTGCGCCGCCACTGATCGCAATTTACTTTATCTATAACAGAGTGATCGATTATCTGTCTGAGCGGTTTATGATGCTCAGCCAGTTACTGAAGTTTTTGACTATCGAGCAGATCTTTTCGATCCTGATCCCGGTATCCCTTGCCATCGGTATCGGCATCGGCTTTATCGGAAGTTTCTCTACGGTCCGCAAACATATACGGGTTTGATTCCACTCTTATCTGATAGGAGAAAAAACTTGATCTTAGGACAAAAAGGAAAGTTCATAAATTCTATGCGCAGATGGACAGCAGCCTGCATGACAGTGCTGATGCTGTCTTTTTGTGTTTTGCCTGCAATGGCTGATCCGGTAACGGAGATCAATACCTCATCGCCGCAGTCGGCTGACACAGGGGAAACGCCTCAAGTGAATCTTTCGACGCCGGCATCCCAGCAAAGCACACCGGCAGTTCCGCAGGTGTCCGCTGCCGTACAAGCAGCTACCCAGGCAGTACAGGAAGGGAATGCGGCAGTCAAAGGCGCCAAGGAAGAAAAGAATAAGATGGAAGACAGCCTGCAGAAGGCCCAGGATATCAAAGAAGAACTGGTGAAAGACAGGAATGAGATCAGCAATGTGGTCATGCAGCTGGATTCGCAAATGCTGGAGATCAATGACAGTCTCCGGGATGTGGAACTGCTCCTTGGCCAGAAAGAATCGGAATTGGAAGAGACCAGTGCAAAGCTGATCCAGGCAAGGCAGGATGCTGCTGAGCAATATGAGACCATGAAGGTCCGGATCAAGTTTATGTATGAAAAGGGCACGGTGGATTTTATCCAGATCCTGCTGGGAGCGTCGTCTTTCAGTGAAATGCTGAACAAAGCTGAGTATATTGAACAGCTTTCCGCCTATGACCGTACCCAGCTGGTGCGTTATGAAAAAACAAAAGAGCAGATGGCGGAGCTTGAAGAAGTCCTGGAGGTGCAGCAGGAAGTTTTGCAGCAGACCAGGGATGAAGTGACGGCAAGACAGAAAGAGCTCTCCGGCCTGATGGATGAAAAGGCAGCGGAGCTGAGTAAATATAACCAGGATATTGCAAATAAAGAGGCTGCCATCGAAGAGTACGAGGCTATGATCGCGGAACAGGATGAGACCATTGCCGAGTTGGAGAAGGCGGCGGAGGCTGCGAAGAAGAAACAGCAGGAAGTTCTTGCTGCGGAAAATCGCGCCACGGTTTCCGGCAACAATGTAGTGAAATATGGTGGCGGGCAGTTCTGCTGGCCGGCACCTTCCTATACCAGGATTTCGGATGATTACGGCACAAGAATCCATCCGATCCTTGGCGTTGAGAAGTTCCATAATGGCGTGGATATGGCTGCGCCTTCCGGTTCGCCTATCCTGGCGGCTGCTGACGGATATGTTATCGCTGCATCTTATAGCGCGACCATGGGTAATTATATTATGATCGATCACGGCAGCGGCATCTATACGATTTATATGCATGCATCTGCACTGTATGTATCGGCTGATCAGAAAGTCAGCAGGGGCGATACCATCGGAGCGGTGGGTTCTACCGGCAGATCTACCGGAGCACATCTGCATTTTTCCGTCCGCGTAAACGGCAGCTATGTCAGCCCGTGGAACTACTTATAAAATGTGTTACTATTCACAGCGGGATTGTGATATGTGTTGTGGAGCAGAATGTAGCATAATTTGGAGGCAAATCTCTTGAATGATTTTGATCAGCAGGATATTCATACAGAAAGACAACCGGATCTGCAGCCGGAAGTACAGGTGATCAGTCAGGAATTGTCGCAGACCGGAATGCCGGATGGCGAAAAAAAGAACCCGAAACGGGGAAGGATCGGTATGCTGATCCTCGGCATTATGATCGGCGCTCTGATTTCGAACCTTATTGTGATAGCAATGCTGAAGATCAAGGGTCCGGAGAAATTGGCACTTGTCAACGGAGACCTGGAAGGCGCTAAGAGCACTGTTCTGACGAAGGATGTCAGTGAGAAAATCTCTGTTATAGAAAAAGCCATTCGAAAATACTATATCGATGATGTCAAGGATGAAGACCTGGCGAATGGAATCTATGCCGGACTGTTGGAATCCATCGGTGATAAATACGCGGATTATTATACAGCAGAGGATATGGAATCGCTGATGGAAAAGACCACCGGCGTCTTTTACGGGATCGGAGCCTATGTGGGGATCGATGCCGATACGAATTATCCGAAACTGACCGGCATCATAGAAAATACCCCGGCAGAAAAAGCAGGACTGAAAGCCGAGGATATCGTGATCGAAGTGGATGGCGTAAATGTCCGCGGAATGGAACTGACGGATGTGGTCTCCCTGATCAAGGGCGATGCCGGAACGGACGTGGTCCTGACGATCTATCGAAATGGAGTGACGGAGTATTTTGATGTTACCGTGACACGCGATAAGGTGGAATCGCCTACCGTGACCTA
>JAFZNL010000165.1 GCA_017550925.1 Lachnospiraceae bacterium
TATCAATCCCCAGCAGGATCATGACGCAGACCAGCGCTGTGAACAGCACATGGGATTCTCCTAAGGTATCAAAAGCGCGGTAGTCCAGGATCATACCCGCCACGATATTGGTAGCACCTGTCTCTTCCAGTCCCTGCTCCACATATCGCTTTGTCACTTCCGTAGCGCGCACGTTTTCTTCCCCGTAGCGCGGCAGCCTGGAAACGGTATAGAGCAGCACGCCGATCAGCAGGATACAACTGATGACTGCCACCAGATTATAAATCCTGTCGAAGTATTTCTTATTTTTAAGGTCTTTGTTTTTCTGATTTTTTTTCATGATTTTTTCTTTCGTTTCTGCTGCTCGTCGTCTTCTGCCTTGATCTTTTTCAGTGTCATCAAAAACAGCGTCCCACTGATTCCGGCACCCACCGCTGCTTCGGTAATAGCCAGGTCCGGCGACTCCATCAGCACCCAGAGCAGGCACATAATGGAACTGTAGGACATAAAGATAATGACCGCCTGCATCAGGTTTTTGGTCACATTCACGGCAATTGCGCATGCGATCAAAAGGATCAAAAGCAATATTCTGAAAATCGCTGTTGTGCCCATGCATTTCTCCTTAAAAACTTATCATTTACGGGAATGATTCTTCTGCTTTTTTTGCTGTTTTTTCTGCTTCTCTGAAGTGATCGCACCCTTGCCCACGATCCGGTATAGTTCCGGATTTGTATAATACTCGATCTGGGTCAGGAAATGGGAGGACACCGGCGAAGTGAACCACATAAAAACGATGATCAGGATCAGCTTCAGGGTATCCGCATGGAAGCCGGTAGCTCCCAGCACGCCGCCGACGATACACATCACGCCCAGGGTATCACCAATACCCGCGCTATGCAGTCTGTTCATGGCAAAGCCAAACCGGTTCGCACCGATCACCGCTGCTGTAAATGCAAGCATGCCGAATAATAAGCAAACTGCTACTACCCAAAATCCAATCCACTGCGATGTCATATCTATAAGCTCAATCCTTTCCTGTTACGAATGTTAAAAGCCTCTCATCAGTCAGCTCCACCCAAAGGGAACGCCTTTATTTCTTTTTACTTCTATCTGCTTTTGTTTTCGATGCTTCGACATCACCATCTGCTATGGTTTTCACCAACTCTGCATCACTCTCTGTCGATGCCTTCCCCACACCGGCATTACCATCTGTCCCGTATTCCCCACGCACTTTTTTCGCCGGCAGGTAAACGGAAACCAGGATCAGCACCGATACGAAACTTACCATCGCATAGATCAGCGCCACATCCACCAGGTAACTTTCTTTCTGCATCACCGACAAAATGGAAATACAGCAGATCACCATGGTACCGATCATGTTGATGGCCAGCACCCTGTCCGTGATACGCGGACCGATGATGGACCGGATCAGGGATGCGGTGATCAGGACTGCGAACCAGCAGAGAACGATCATATATAAAATAAAGTAGGCTCGTTCAATCGTCATGAAACTTCTCCTAAATAAATACAGCCTAAATAAATCACTTCATCTTTCGCAGCAATTTTACAAAAATGCACTCCTCCATGCCCTCGCCGTACTCGGCGCGAAGGCAGTGGACCACGAAATGGTCTCCCTCCTGGAATACCGTAATGGTCCCGGGTGTTAAGGTAATGGAATTTGCCAGCAGCACATTTTGCAGATTGGTCTCAAAGCCGGAATGGAATTCGATCAGCACCGGTTCCGGTTTCCGTCTGCCGATGGCAAGGCCCGATACCTCTACCGAAGCCTTCAGGATCTCCCAGATCAGTACCAGCACATAGAGAATAAACAGCGGCAGATTTCGCAGGATCCGCCTGTCAACCTCAGGTGAATAGCCGATGACCCTGTTGGCAAAAAGAGAAACGACCACACTCAGGAGAATTCCGAAAACAATGATCTCTCCCGTTATGCGGCCATTCAATATGATCCATAATACGATAATAAATAAATACATCTGCCCAATCTCCGGCTAAAGCAACACAAAACTATTGCTATTGTACTCCTTTTTTCCGTGATTGCAACCAATATTTCACATCCATCAAATACTTACTCCGTCATGGACTGTTATCTGTTCTTGATCTCTATCCTGTCAAGGATCCCCTGAACGCCCACATTTTGATGCGTCAGATACATTCTCATAACATCCTGTATAAAAACGCTGTCAGCCCCGGTCTTCTTCTGAATCTTTCTGACATCGCAGCGTTTATCGATCAGTCGCATGATCTCGGAAACAAGCGCATAAAGATCACTGTCCTTCGTCTGCTGCCTTTCCTCCGATAGCACTGCTTTTTCAGCATGGCCGTAATAA
>JAFZNL010000166.1 GCA_017550925.1 Lachnospiraceae bacterium
ACCTATACGTTGGAGATCTATGTATTACATTTCAGATTTGCCAGACTTCTCGGTATTGAAAAAAAAGGACTGACACTCTGGTCAGTCTCCGGTGTTTTATGGTGTCTTGCAGCTTTTCTGCTGATGGCGGTTCTGACTGCTGTGTGCGTGTTTGTTCTGAGTAAGATCCCTGTTTGCCGATTCCTGTTATTTGGAAAAAGTTCTTCGAAATCAAAAGACCTTCGAAAGCATGACGATAAGACTTGATACGTGTTCGGATTTCGCTGAAATATCAATTCGATGAACGATTAACACCATGTCCGGCTATGTACGGCGTGGTGTTTTTTATGTTTATGAATCTGACTTGCGACTTCCCAGGATCAGCAGGCAGAAAGCAGCGGTCACAAACATCGTCGGATAAGAATATTGGATGAAGGAAGCGGGAGCGGACAGGAAGATCACTGCCTCCCGCGCAAGCAGGCTGCCGAAACTGAAGAATAAAAACCATTTCTTTTTAACCAGTGAATAGATCAGAGCTGCCAGGCAGAGGATCAGCATGGGGATCAGAGCTTCACCGCCGTATTTATACAAAAACATCGCATAATCGTCATGGTAGGAAAGGGGCACACGGAGAAAGGCATTCAGCATTTCAAAACCGTAATCCCGGTCATGTTCGTATAGATGGAAATCTGTACTCACAATGGGTTTTAAGTTCAAAACCATATCCTGGTTATAATTGAAAAATCCGTTGGTCACACAGAAAAGCTGGATCCTTTCACCAAAGTAGAGATCTAAGTTGTGAAGGATCAGACGGAAGGCGCTTTTTAAATATTTTTTCTGGGTCTCGGCATCTGCCCCTGTCTGGGTGTAGCGGCCTTCATTGTGGTCGGTATTGTATCTGGTATAGGCGCTGCAGGAGAGGGAATCGTTGTGGAGATACCCAAATTCCGTAATAGCGCTGATGTTCTCGATATCTTCTTCGGCGCCTTCATAGGTCTGATCCCGCCAGACGATAACGGACAAAGGTCTTGTTGTCGAGATGATCAGATAATCGCTGCCGTAGTATGCTTTTTCGCCGTGTTTTTGGGGAACGCTGATCAGGGCAAATAGTGCAGTGGAAATGATCAGAAAACTAAGGGCGAGCAGCAGTGGATGGTGACGCAATATGCTGATGAGATGATCTGTCTGCTGATCATTGCTGGGGGCCGAAGTAGCCGTATCCGGGTCCTTGGAAGTTTCATTCTTTCTGTAATAAACCAAAGGGATCAGGAAACAAGAGAGTGGTAAAAGTACAATGCTTTCGCTTCTCCAGTGGGAAAGCAATGCGGTCAGAAAAGTCAGTAATAAAAGTTTTGCCAGAGTGAGGCTCTTTTTTTGCTGATGATCGAAATACAGGATCAGATAGTAAAACAGGAAAAAGGAAGAGTAGATCGCCGGCCGGAAACACATCAGTGCGCCCAGCAGTGTAAAGGGCAGGATCGCCGGCAGGATCAGAAGGATTTTTTGCAGGATTGGTGTTATTGATGTTGCAGCTGTTAAGTCGCCTGCAAAAGTGCATTCGTATGCCTGGCTGCCTCTGGTAAACAAGTAGGTAAAGGTCAGGGCATAGCAGACATCGGAGAGAAGTACCGGTCCACAGGAAGCCGGAAAAACGGACATGCCGGTCATATAAAACAGGCTGGTCAGATAATTGTGCCAGTACACCGGCAGATATCTGGTGGCATAAGCAAAAATGATAGGATCATCATTCATGTAATAGCCGGGATAGGTAACGAGAAGACCGATGCCATAAATTGCCATCAGACAGAGAAAATAAATCAGCACCTTTTTATGGGACAGTCCATAGTGCAAAAAACGCAGCATACCATACCAAAATAGCAGTACGCAGATTTTGGTCAGTACATGCATGAAAGGGATCATGCCGGTATCCACCGGCAAACAGTTCATGTTCAGACCATCGGAAGAAAAAATCTTTGTATCTGTATAAAAGGTAACGCCCCAGATCAACAGTGAAAGAAAGATGATAAGGGCGTGTGTTTTTGTGCTCAGCCCGGCGAAAGTGCCAGAGCCTGCTGCCTTTTTGGATTTGGTTGGATTGGTTTCATTTTTCATATCTTTATTATATCGGTTTCGCTCTTTTTTTCAATGATTACTTACAGGCTGCCGAAGCGGTCGTTTCATGCCGTAGTATGTTCAAGGCGCGGAAAGTGTCTCTTTGGATTGCCCGTTTTTTTGCATGTCATAGTAGAAGATGCCTGCGGGCACTTCCGGCTCGTTTGCAACAAAACCGCAGGAGTAAACGATCCCGTTGTAATCCAGGGTCATGCCTTCCTGTAGACCACCTGATTCGATGCAGACAATACAGTCGGCGGGACGGTCTATCATTGTGCCCGGATCACCTGCTTTTGCAGAAGAGATATCTGATATCCCTGTTGCTGGATTGCTATAGTCTCCTGCGTGAAGCACGACGCCTTGTTCCATATCTGCTTTGATATGCCGGATCCTGGCTTCAGGAAGGCGGTCTCTTACCATTTTCCAAAGAGGATAATCATAACCGTCACCGGAGATGATCAATGCGATGTCTTTGGGATTTGTTTTTTCCAGTTGTGTCACCAGTTCCATATAAGCAGGATAGGCGTGTTTATGTCCGTCAAAGAGAAGTTCCTCTTTTTTGTCGGCATCAAACCCGGAGGAAATGTAAGCGGCTGCTAACTTTCCGTTATATATAAGTGGGCGTATAAGGAGTAGGATACTGAGCGCTGTCATGATCAGCAAGATAACAAATGTCCCGGTTTTTATTCCTGCGGGTTGATTCCTTTTTTCGTTCTTTTCAGCCGCTTCCGATGAGGATAAGCTGAAACAATGATCCAGCATATGAACCGCAGAAACTGCGGCAATAGTCAATGCCGGATACATCAGTCGTGATCCCCAGGGCTGCCAGCGAAGCAGTGCCATGATAAAGCCGAACCCCAGCCATGCTGAGATGACAAAACCCCAGGAGGGATCGTAGAAATTTGTTGCTGCATCGGATTTATTATTTTTTTTATTTGTAGTGCCCAGCATGTTTTTGTCACTATTTGATGATTCGATGGCAGCAGCATTCTGCAACCGTGGTTGTCTAATCATACGGATCAGTTTCCGGATCAGCATGA
>JAFZNL010000167.1 GCA_017550925.1 Lachnospiraceae bacterium
GGTGGATATGGTGTCGGGATCGCCTTCAAGCGCCACCACATAGACATCATATTCATGCGTCTCCGGCGGGTAGGGGCCTGCATAACCGGCTTCGGCATCTGTATAGGCGCCTTCATCCAGATGTGTCTGATCGGTTATGACATACCAATGGAGCCACTTATTTGCAGTGGTTTCATCGATCATCAGGACGGCATATTTTGCAGCGCCTTCCACCGGCTCCCAGGATAACTGCGGGGAGCGGTTTTCTTCTTTCATACCAATCTGCGTTTGCCATTCTTCTTCGGTTATGCTTTCCGAAGTCAGGCCAAACCGGGGCAATACCTCAATATAGACTTTACTTTCGTCCAGCTCCATACCCATGGCCAGGTCATATTCGATCTCGGAGGCAGGCACCACGTCGCTGCCGAAACATAAAGTCACAACCGTGCCTTCTGCTTCCACCTCCATTTTCATAATGCCGTCATCTGTCACCGATCCGTTCTTTACACTGAAACTCTTTTCGATGGGACTGTCGCCTGTAAGGATCAGCTTTCCGCCGGTACTGACAGTGGTGAAGAAGCGTTCATCAGAGGTGTTCTTTTCATTGCTCATGTTAAAGGAAAAGAGTCCGAGTCTGTTCAGAAAATGAAGATATACGTTGCCGGGTTCAGTCGTCCCAAAGATGGCAGAAAGATCAGCGGGATCGATGTTATTGCAATGCCAGCTGCTTCCGGGAAGGGCAGCGGTATCAACGTCGCAGGCGGTGGTCACATCCGTAAGCAGTTCCCATACCCTTGTGTCTCCATTGAAATAAAAGCCGTAATCCTTGGTTACGGTCTGTGGCAAAAGACCGGTCAGGTCGGCGGGGATGTAGGTTACATTAACCGTATCCAGGGCGATATACTGATCGCCGAATTCACAGGAGGTTACTTCCTCTACGTTATGAGAGAGGATGTCGGCTTTTTGGATCCCGCCTGTGATGATCATGGGGAGCGCTTCTTCGTCGCTGATGCCGTCCTTACAAAATTCTGAAAATAAGTTTGTTTCTTCGGCTGTATTCTCCTGCGGGCTGTCAGACGCTTCCGAGCCGGTCTGATCAGAAACATTTTGTCCATCGGTGTCTGCGCTTGTGGCGGGAGCAGTGATATTTGCGCAGCCACCTGCGAAGACTGTAAAAAGAAAACACATGGAAAGTGCATATGTTTTAAGCTGGATTTTTTTCATAAAATGTCTCCTGATATATTATTCACTTTTTTATTATATGCTTTATTATACTTTACCATATGCTTTATCATATCGGATATTACAGGATCAGTCCACCCCTTCTGACAAGATTTGAGGGTGGTTTCTTTTGGTGATCTGTATTATAATAAGTGGGTAGGTCTGAAGCTATACAGTTTAATGACCAATAGAAAAATTGAAAGTAACGAATACTGGTATCAGGAGGAAAGAAAAATGAGAGAAAGCGTGCAAAACAAATGTGATCTGCTGATCAAAAACAAGGAGCTGATCGAGAAAGAGTTTAAGTGGGAGAGTGCATTGAAAGTCATTTGCGCTGCCCTGGTGTTTACGGGAGCGAAAGCCGAAGCAGATCCGGAGAGACTGAAAGAGTGCAGGACGATACTCAAAAAAAATGCGGGGATGCTTTCCACTATGCGCGCAGAAGTAGAGCCGGTTGTTGTCAGCAGAATGGCGCTGTCCAATGATCCGCAGAAGTACTATGATGACCTGAAAATGGTATATGATAAGGTGACGAAGGGCGATATTTTTGACAACGGATTTTTAGTACAGGCAGCAATGAGTATCGTCGATGCAGGCAGGAAAGATGATGCGGATGAGATCACTGCCCGGTATAAAGAACTGTACAAGAAGATGTCAAAAGAGCATCCGTTCCTGACGGGCTCTGAGGATATTGTATTTGCGATGCTGCTGGCCATGACAGATAAGCCCATCGATCAGATCATCAGTGATATGGAGGAGTGCTATAACTATCTGAAAAAGGAACTGAAGATCAAGGTGAGCGCAAATGAGATCCAGGGACTCGGCGAGGTGCTTGCACTCACAGACGGGAGTATCACAGAAAAATGCGATAAGGTAGCCGTACTGTATAAAACTTTCGCAGAGCACAAAATGCCCTATGGCACCTCTTATAATGAATTTGCATCCTTAGGTTCGCTGATCGATATTCCGGTGGATCCGGACATCCTGGTGGATGAGATCATTGAAACAGCCGAATACTTAAAGAGCGGAAAAGGATTTGGCGGGTGGACCCTGGATAAAAAGCAAAGGCTGATGTTTGCGGCCATGCTTGTGGGTGATATCTATGAAGTAGACCAGGTTATGACCGGTGCTTCCGCCATGAGCAGTACCATAGCAATGGTGATCGCGGAAGAGTTAGCGGTGATGGTATGCATCATGGCTGCGACTACGGCAACTACAAGTCACTGAGAAACCTGAATCATATTCATAAAACTTTGTCCCCAAACCGGTTACAATTGGGTTGGCATGTGCTATGCTTTATCTATAAGAGCACAAAACAATCTGTAGCCGGGGAGGGAAAAATATGACAGATGAAGAACTGAAAAGAGCATATGAATTGGATGAGTATCTGGTGGATAAAGAGTATCGAAGGAACAAAGGACTGTTAACCAAAGAGGAACTGGAAGAAGAGGCCGCGATCAATGCGTCTGTGGAACTGATCAACGCACGCCTGCAGTCTGAGAGTGAGGGAAACGGAAAAAATGAATCTTGAGACATGGTACTATGAGGTTGTGAGTATTGACGGGGACTATGCAAATCTGCGACGGACAGATATTCAGTCTGATGACCTGAAACTGGTAGCGCGGGCGCTTTTGCCCGCAGAGATTGCTGAAGGCAGCCGCCTGAAGTACGAGATGATGCAGTACAAAATGGAACCGTGATGAAACGGGTGTGAATAGAACGAAGAGGTATTCATATGGGATACAATCTATTCAATATCGTAGAAGTTCCGAAAACTTTCAATCGTAAATTAAATGATTTCAGGTCATCGTTGGCAGCGGCAATCAGCGAAGGGAAAGACATAACCTTCGCTGATAACGATATTACCTACGCACTGAAACTGCAGCATGACAGGCTGACAGAAAAAGGACTCCGGCTGGATTATGATGTTTATTCCCGCGGCGAAAATGAGCATAATGGAAAATTCATCGCCGGCAGCAATTGGAAGGATGCACATTATGAAAGCACTGTCTGCTTCAGCCGCTTTGGAATCAAACGCAAAGTAAAAAAAGACGGAAAGATCCGCTATAGCGACGACGTAAAGAGCGTTCTGTACGAAACCATCACAGATGTGGTGACGGGAGCCCATCCGGACAACGATCCCTTCTGTTGCCCGAGCTGCGGCGCTATATCAACGGTTGCCGGTCTTCAAAACGGCTGTGAATACTGCGGCACCAGATTCCAGATGGATGACCTGTTTCCCAAGGTGACTTCTTATTATTTCTTAGAAGAACCGGGTATGACAAAAGGTGAGTTTAAGTCAGGGTATCTGAAATTTTACCTTGGAACGATAATCGTCACATATCTCCTGGGGTGTATCCTGAACGGTGCCGTGTTCCTGCCGCAGAATCTGCTGAAAAGTATTCCGTCTCTGATCGGTGTTGTCCTCGGTCTCGGCTTGGGAAGCATCGTAGTCGGGTATGTTTTTTATGCCTACTTCCTGTTCATGCGGCTGATCGTCAAGGCGATCGCGAATGCCGGTAAAATGGGAACCGCGGGTTCGCGGAGAAGCTTCGAATTGAGGATGAAAAAAGTCAGCCCGGAGTTTTCTTATGAGTATTTTACAAGCAAGGCATTGTCCCTGATCAAGACCGCGATCTTTTCGGGGGATGAGCAGGAGCTTCTGTTTTATGAAGGTGGCCCGCTGGATCCGAAGATGAAGGATATTATAGACTTAAATTATGGCGGTGCCCTGGGATGTAAGAGCTTTCATGATGAGGGAAACTTTGTGACGGTTGTGACCAAGGCATATTTTGATGTGCTGTATGCAGATGAAAAAGGCATCCGTGCCAAAAGCCAGGTGTTCAGCGCGACCTTTAAACGCCGCACGGACATTCCGGTCAGTTTAAACTTTTCCATGACGAGGATCGAGTGTCCTTCCTGTGGCGCAAGTTTTGATGCAACGAAAAACAAAAACTGCCCCTACTGTGGGACTAAGTAGGAGA
>JAFZNL010000168.1 GCA_017550925.1 Lachnospiraceae bacterium
CCCACATGGGAATCACCCATGTCACCATCGATCTCAGCCTTCGGCGTCAGGGCTGCTACAGAGTCCACAACGATGATATCAATAGCGCCGGAGCGTACCATGGTCTCTGTGATCTCTAATGCCTGTTCACCACTGTCAGGCTGTGAAATATAAAGATTATCAATATCCACGCCGATGTTCCTTGCATACACCGGATCAAGGGCGTGCTCTGCATCGATGAAGCCTGCGATACCGCCGCGTTTCTGTACTTCTGCGATCATATGCAGCGTCACTGTCGTCTTACCACTGGATTCAGGACCGTAGATCTCAACGATCCTGCCCTTGGGGATACCGCCAAGTCCAAGAGCCAGATCAAGGCTTAAAGAGCCGGTCGGGAAGGTCTCCACATTCATCTGCGCCTCGCTGTCGCCAAGTTTCATGACAGCGCCCTTGCCATATTCACGCTCAATCTTTACCAGTGCCGCTTCTAATGCTTTTTGTTTTTCTGAATTGATCATACTCTCCACCTCTCTAAGGTACTGCTGAACATTTGTTCGACATTCGTACTATAAAACAAATGTTCGATTTTGTCAACATGTTTTTGAACAATTTTACGCATCATCAAAACAATTCTGCGTTCTTCGTTCCTGCCATCGGAAGAATAACCCATTTCACGTCCAATAAAACTCCCAATAGGGATCTTTTTATACTTTTTACAAAACAGTTTACGATTCTAAGTTTAGGGATGATCCGAAACAGATCCGCTCCGGACATGCCTGCCGGACGAACCGGCGAAAGTCGCAGCGCATACCTATTCGCAGTCCGCTGCTACCTTGTTATCATAACATGAGGTAATCCTTTTCGCAACCGGTTTCTTGTATCCCGCCCTGCTCCCTTCTGTCCTTTCCGGCCATCCTCCGGTTTTTCCCAAACATAACAACAGCCCCGGAATTACCGGAGCTGTCGTCGTCTGTTGTCCGGCATATCTATCCGCCGGATCCCCCCTATAGCAATTAGGATACTTCGATGATCATTTCACCTTTACAGTCTTGGCCAGTTTCGCCTTCTTGAGCAGCGTCTGATATGCCTTCTTCTGTTTCTTCGGCACTTTGATGGTCGCTTTTTTCTTGATGCTCTTGAACGCGTTCTTGCCAATGGTGGTGATCTTGGCTGACTTGATCGTCACGGTCCCGAGTTTCGAGCATTTCTGGAATGCCTTTGATCCAATGCTCTTCACGCCGGTCGGGATCGTTACCTTCGTCAGTTTCGCACAACTCTCAAATGCACTGGTACCGATGGCCTCAACCGATGCCGGAATCGTAACACTCTTTAACTTGCTGCAACCTTTCAGTGCTTTATTGGCGATGGACGTTACCTTGTAATCCTGTCCGTCGTAAGTCACCTTCGATGCGATCTTGAGACTTGTGATCTTCTTGTTCTTCGGAGCCTTAAACGCTGCAGTTCCTTCACCGGTTACAACATAAGTACCGGTCTTATCCGTGATCTTTGTGTTCACAGGCGCATATTTTACTGTCGTCTGCGGTTGGCCGGCACCCTGACCGGTTCCTGTAGCCGGAGGCGTTACTACGCCACCGTTGCTTCCTCCATTGTTCCCACCGTTATTACCGCCATTGTTCCCACCGTTATTGCCGCCATTATTACCACCGTTACCGCCGCTTTGGATCTCACTTCCTTCTGCGAGCTCAACTATGGCGAATACCGAGAAATGACTGACCGTGATCTTCATCGAATTATTTTTAAATACAGGTTTGATCAATTCAAACGTTCCGTCATCATTAAAATGCAGCACATACAGGTTCGAACGAAGCATCTGCTGCGGGATCGGCAGTGTCACGGTAACCGGTGCTTCCAGCTGTTTCTTTTCCTGACCGTTCACCTTCAGTGAGATATCCACCTGTTTTGCTTCGGCATACTTTGTTTCATCGATCTTCTTTTCTTCCGCAACGTCTTTGATGGTCAGTGCAACTTTCTGATCCGGCTGTGCGTTCAACGCCGCACCGGAAACACCCAGGTTTTCTTCGGTTACATCGATACCCAAAACATCCTTAATGACTTTTTTGTTCGCGTCATTTGCTGCCGGATCCTCTACAGTGATGTTTGCTTTTTTCCCATACTGCCCGTCCAGATTGTCCAGTTTATTTGCAACCTGCTCATTCTGCCGAAGGATCTCAGTCAGTCTTCCTACGCTGGTCAGTCCGCAAAGATGTTCCCGCACAAGAGTATATGCCTGCGTTTTGTCGGAAACCATGGCGATATCCAATGCAAGCGTACCGATGGTATCCGAAATCTCTTTTACTGTCGTTTTGACAACAGATACCTCGCAGGTAGCGGTAAAACCACCGTCTTCCGTTTTTACGGTAATAACCGTCTTCGCCGGAGCCGTATCCGTACCCGCTTTCTTCGGAACGATAACACCATCCTCCGATACGATCGCAACTGACGGATCGCTGCTCGTGAAAATAACCGCGTTGTTTGTTGCATTTGCGGGATAAACAATTGCTTTTAGATTGTATTTATCCGCATTACCCGCATCCGTAAATCCAAGTGTAACATTTTCCCGGTCCAGACTGACGCCGGTCACCTTGACAACCGTCGCTGCTTCTTTTTCCTTCCATCCCGCATACAGCTTGATATTGCCGGTGGGTATATAGGTAGAGATCTTCTCCGGTGCTACAACCAGCGTGGTGCAGGCTGCATCTGAATACCAACCGGTAAATACCTTGCCGTCATCCGTTTTTCTGATGCCGACGATCACATCTCCCACCTTATCTCCGGCCTCTATTTCGTACGCAAACGTTGCCTGCGGCTCGTCTTCCGATGCGGCAGCATCCACAAGGCCGCCATTCCCGTCAAACTCTATGGTATAATATACTTTGTCTTTCCACGCGGCCGTATAGGTCACATCTTCCGTAACCGTTACATAGACCGCGTCCTGTCCCTTTGACCATACCGCTTCTCCGGCCTTATCGTTCCATCCTGAGAAGGACTTTGTGCCTGTTCTCTCCACAGGCTTATTCTCATCCTCCCCGGAATAATCCACTTTGCCTAAGCCAAACTCAGCACCTTTCCCCATCTCGAAGGTCTTCGTTGTACTATTCAGCCATGAACAACTCTCATTATCATAAATCTCATAATACCCTTCTTCACCGGCATTCAGCGTAACGGTTACCTTATCCGTGGTCCATTTGGCTTTGACACTCATATCGCCCGTGATCACAGTAGACTCATTCAGTCTCTTGTTATCCTCAGTAAACCAGCCGACCAGATAGCCCGCATTCGCTTCAAGCCACGGCAAATCCCCCAGACAATCTCCCTTCAGGACATTCATGGTGGTAATCATTGAAGAACCAAAAGATCCTCCGTTTGCATCAAATGTAACAACGCAGGGGTCTTCCCAGACCACATAGAACTCCTCGTTCCCCTGCGGCACATAGGTCGTCAGGTCAACCAGCTCACCGCCGGGTGTCTTGGACCATCCTGCGAACATTTTACCTTTCCTACTCTCCACATGAACCATGCCGAACTCACCGGAGCACATGGAACGATCAACGGAATCAAAGATACTGGAACCTTTTCTGATACTGATGGATGCCGAATCGGAAGCACCATACATATGACCGTACCCTTCCTGCATCACATCTCCGCCGTTTCCATACAGGGTGATATTGTACCCTTTTTCCCAGATCGCGTAAAACGTCATTGCCTTCGTTGCTACATAGCTTTTACCGTAAGGAACCAGCTTGCTGCCGTCTTTCGTTTCAGACCATCCGACAAATGCTTTGCCTGTCGGCGCTGAAAGCCCCGATGAAGAATTGCTTTGATCAGGGGAAAATCTCTCATCCACCCTGACCCATTGGCTGGTGGAGTCATCTCCGTAGTACGAACCGCCGTTTGCATCATAGGTGATCTCCACTTTATCATACCAGGTTGCATAGAGCGTCATATCCTTCGTCGGAATAAACGTCTTCGGATCGATGATGTTGCTCTTATCGCCTTTTACGGTAGACCAGCCTGCGAATTCTTTTGCTGAAGTATAGTTGATATAATGCGGCTCGGGAACCTCCTTCATCGGCTCATCCTTCGAATAAGCAAAGGTATATTCCGTCACGTTTCCGCTCCATCTGAAATCAAAGACAGTACCCGAATCCTCTGGATCGGCATCATCCGCATTGGTGTCAAAAGTGACCAGGACGCCATCTTTCGGGATTGCGTAAAATGTGGTATCCGCGGTCGGTTTAAAAGTCCCCGCAGGGGAATCTCCCGTACCGTCCGCCTTGGTATTCCAACCTGCCACAACCTTGCGGCTGACCTTGCCATCTTCATCCGGATAATGAACGATCACTCTTGACAGATCATCCCTGAATATCTTGCCCTTATCCACAATATCGTAAGGACTGCTATAGTCATTATAGATCGATCCTCCGTTGCCATCCAGATAGATATAATATACATTCTTATACTGTGCATAAACTGTGATGTCAGCAGTCGGTACATAGCCATAGGAAACTTTCTCTCCGCTTCCGTCCTTTTTCGTATTAAAGGAATAACTCAGCAGTCCGTCGCCCTTAAAAGTAGGCACATCAGAAATGGAATTACCGGAGACCACTTTTTCCGTTTTATCCTGATAAACATACCCTCCATACTCTGTATTCGGATCATAGGTAACCGTATTATATCCTTTCCAGACAGCATACATCCTGTCTGTCCCGTCCTGTTTCAGTGTCAGGTTTGAAAAATAAGCAGCGTCCTTCCCGGCCTTGTCACTGCTCCAGTTGCTGAAAATAACGCTGTCATCCGCTGATACCACCCATTCTCTGTAATAGATCGGATCTTCGCAAAAATATGGTGCATCTTCCGGTCTGACCCCAAGGGGATATGTCAGCGTCAGCGTTTGTTTGCCGCAGGACCTTTTCTTTCCATAGGATCCCCAGTCTCCGTCTTTATAACTTTCATAGTAGGTTGAAATCTCTCCGCCTTCCTGATTTGCATCAATAGTCAGGGAATATCCGTCCGTATAGACAGCATACAGGGTCAGATTCCTATAATATGACAATTCCCCTGCCATATCATTGATCACATCATCTGCAGTTCCGTTCGGCACCAGCGACCATCCGATAAATGCCCTGCTGTAACTGTTTGTGTAGACACAGGGACTTATATCAATGATCGTATCTTCCTCACTGCATACATCCTTATACACATTCTCTCCATTATAAAAATGTCCCAGATCACCTGCGTCATACGTGATGGTATGGTCCCATTTTGCTTTTAATGTCACATCCTCATCAAAATCAAGATAATAAACAGAACTGCCTTTCTCATCGACCCAGTTAGAAAAACTCATCTGATTCATGGTCGTTCCGTACTCAGGCAGCAACACACCTTCCGGCAGCTCCACATTCTCAATATAGAGAGAACCCTCTCCCGCCGGCACCTCCACCGTGCGGGCGTAGGTCTTTCCGCCATAAACATATTTGTTCTTTTCCATCATTCCCTGATTCAGACCATAATCAAAGGTGATGGTCACCGTATCCGCCGCCTTAGCCGATACCCCGAACGGCATCGCGCAAGCAGCAAGCAGAACAGCCATCAAAAGTAACGTCCTGATCTTTTTGCCCATAATCCAAATCCTCCTTTTTCTGTCAATCCGTTGACTTCAGTTTTCCATGTCGGACTATATATTGCTGAAAATCCAAAACATTGCAAAAATTATATAACAATAAATTACATGATTCGATAATAATCTGACATTTGTCATTGACAAATTATACCGGACTTGAGAAAATATTGACTGTCAATCCGGATCACGGCTTATCCGGCCGGCTCATCCGACCGATATTCATATAGTATGAGCGCAACAAACACCGATTTCAGAGGATAAAATATGTCATCTACAACTTCAGCGCCTTATGAGATCTTCGGCAGCAGGCTGTCAGCCGCCTGCAAGCTGGCCAGGATCTCCAATATACAGCTATCAAAAATGGTCAACGTGGATCCGTCCCATATCAGCCGGTTCCGCAAAGGACAGCGTGCGCCGAAATCTTCGCCGCAGCTGGCAGACAACATTCAAAAATGCCTGTACCACAGGATCTGTGAACAGGGGCAGCAGGAACAGCTGCGCGTATTGATGCAGGATCAAATCGCACTCCTGCCGTCAACGAAGATTGATAACCCGGACCTGGAATCCGCTTTCAAAAAGTGGCTTTTAAACTATTCAACCACTGACCAGACTGCTGCCATGAGCCTGATCCACGGTATCGGGAATTTCTCTTTGGATCCGGCTATTCTGGAAATGGAGAAAAATGCAAGCCTCAGCTCCGCCGATCTGGAAAGCGACTTTCAGATCAGGATCAGTGCAGGTAATGCAGACAGCACTTCCCTGCCCCCCAAAGAAAATCTGTCCTTTTATAATAATACCGGTCTGCAGGAAGCAGTGCTGCAGTTCTTACAAGATGTGATCCGCTACGGCGGCAAAGAACTGCTGCTCTTTTCCGACCTTCCCATGAACTGGCTGCTGGACGATCCTTCTTATACGATGAAATGGAAAGCCGCCATGGCAAAATGCGTCAAATACGGCGTACGCATCACGATCATTCACAATATCGACCGGGATATGAAAGAGATGGTGGAGGCGATCTACGGATGGCTGCCTCTCTACCTGGCAGGCACAATCCATCCCCTTTATTCGCAAAAAACCATGGGCGGACGTTTTTATCATACTCTCTTTGTATGCCCCGGGATTGCTGCCATCGAAGGCTGGCAATCGCAATCACCGAAAGGAAACGGCCTTTACCGGCTTTTATATGACCCTGCCGAGATCGAACATTTCGCTTCTCTCTTTCAGGATCTGAAGGGGTTCTCACAACCGCTGCTCAAGTTCATCCGCAATACCAGAGAGCAGGATGAAACCGCAACTGAGCCGGACACATCTGCCCTTGTCTGCCCTGTTATTTCGTTAAACGGCACCAGCATTTTCATAGAAAAAAACTCTGTCACCGTAAAACGGCAGACGGAGCCATATTTTGGATTTGTATTTTATCATCCGATGATGATCCGGGCATTTACGCAGATCGCGGAGTTATCTCCTTAATTCCGTATCTCGAATGCGCCCTTCGGCATCTCCTTCTTGATCTTCACGCGCTGTACCTGACGGCCGCCTTCCTTGTAGATGACGCCTTCGTTGACCATGCCACGCACACAGGACAGGGGATAAACACTAACGTTGCGTGAAATGATGGTACCGGGGTTGAGCACACTGTTGCAGCCGATCTGCGCATAATCACCGATCACAGCGCCGAACTTACGCAGATGCGTATCGATCTTTCCCAGTGAAAAGCTCACACAAACATTGGTCTTATCATTCTTTACATTCGATGTGATGGAACCTGCTCCCATATGAGCTTTATATCCGAGGACACTGTCACCCACATAGTTATAATGCGGCACTTCACAGCCATCAAAAATGATCGCGTTCTTAACTTCTACGGAATTTCCGATCACGCATCCCTCACCGATCACAGCGCTGCCACGTATAAAAGCGCAATGACGAAGCTGGGTATTCGGTCCGATGATGGTCGGTCCGCCGATGAACGCCGTCGGAGCAATCACTGCAGTCTCATGTACCCATACATCTTCCCCTCTCTGCTGATACTCCGGTCCGAGCATGGGACCGAGTCCCTTGATAAAATCCGAGATCAGCGGAAGAACGCCCCAGGGGTTCTCCGTTGCCTCAAACAAAGGACTTGCAATTGTGTGGCTCATGTCCAGAAACTTCTCGCTCTTAAAGATTTCCATAATTTCCCTCCTCCTAAATCAGTAGTCAATTATCCCTTCAGATTGTTTAGTCCCACTGTTTCCTGTTTTATTTCCACCCCGTTTTCCGCCGCCCGAGCTGGTTTTCTTTTTATAACCGCCCTTCTTCCCGCCGCCGGATGAAGTATTCTTATAATACTGCGCAGTCGCATTCAGCGCATGTCTGATCTGCGCCCTTTCATCCCTTTGCTTAACGCCGTCGATCCGTCTTCTCACAAAGTCCCCAAGAGTGGTCATATACGCATCAGCTGTCAGCGTTCCCTCTGCCACCTGTGAAAGCCCCTTCTCCCAGCTGGCCGTCATATCAGGCATCAGCATCTCCGGCATGGAAAACCGTACCACATAAAAGATGCTCTCTCCCAAACGGGTCGGCGTATAGATCTGCGTCTTTTTGTTCAGCGCCAGATATTCGATGGAAACCAGCTTTTTCAGGATCTCCGCCCGGGTGGCGCTGGTGCCGATGCCGCTGGTCTTGATCTGCGCCCGCAGCTCCTCATCCTCGATGAACTGGCCTGCATTTTCCATGGCCAGGATCATGGAACCGGAATTATATCTCTTCGGCGGTGAGGTCTCACCTTCTTTGATAGTAAAACCATCGCCTTCTATTATAGCATGTTTTTTCAGAGAGGAAAGATAATTTATAAAATTCTCATCACAAACAATATCTTCCTGCTTTCCGTCATCCTTTGCTGTGCCACCTTCGCCTTCCGCGTCTTCCTGGGAGCCTTCGCCGGCTCCATCGCCCTCAGATGCATCTGCGCCTTTTCCGCCGCTCTGTTTTTTGAAGAATTTGTCGGAGAAAACCTTCTGATAGCCTTCCTCCGTCATGACTTTAAAGTTGGCAAAAAAACTCTCATCCATGCGTTTGACCACAAGAGCCACTTTTAAAAACTCCGCGTCCGGACAAAAGATGGCAAGGAACCTGCGCAGGATCAGTTCATAGACCTTGGCCGCTATGGGCGACAGGGACGATGCCTTGCCCACCTGGTCTACCGTGGGGATAATGGCGTAGTGGTC
>JAFZNL010000021.1 GCA_017550925.1 Lachnospiraceae bacterium
GATGGTGGAAACGGGCAATTTAGATTAAGCGGCATAAAGGATTGTAAAGGAGATTCACCGGAGCTTTTGTTTGTGCCCTATTATCAGGCTGGAAATGAAAGGTATGGTATATACTGGTACTTTGAGGAAGAAAAATAGTATGCGATAATCTGTAAGAAATGCGGGAGGTGACCGGAAGTGTTCTATGTGATCGAGGAATCGCTGCGGGAAGTCAGCAGGGAGGATGTTTTAAAGGAAAAAAAGCAATATGTTGCTGTGTTGACTTTTGATGAATGGAAGCAATACTGTGACAGCTTCGATCTTGGTATCGAGATCGATCCGGAGCTTTCGGAGATCTTTACCACGAAGGCGGAGGTTAACTATGATTCCCTGACCGGATCTTTTTCCATTCCCGACAGAAGCAATCTTTCCGGGGAAGATTATAAGTTTGCCTTCGCACTGGATGAAAAGGGTATTGTTTTCATTGATGATAACGGAAAAGCCGAAGAAATCGTTCAGAATATCCGTAATACAAAGAAATGCAGGATTCCCTGCCTGGAACGGTTCCTTTATGACTTCCTGGATCAGATCGTGAAAGAAGATATCCGGCTTATGGAAAAATACGAGCGGGAGCTGGACGCCATGGAGCGGGCGATCTTAGACGGCGAAGAGAACCTGCCCTCCACGCGGCTGAATGATATCCGAAGCGATATCAGGGATCTGCGGATCCACTATGAGCAGCTGATGGACTTAGGGCAGGAGTTAGAGGAAAATGAGAACAACTTTTTCAAGCAGGAAAACCTGCGGTACTTCAGGCTGTTCCTAAATCGTATGGCAAGACTCCATGACACTTCCACATCCCTGCGCGACTATACCATGCAGCTGCGGGACCTTTACAAGGCGCATCTGGATATCAAGCAGAACCGGATCATGACCGTGCTGACGGTAGTGACTTCCATCTTCCTGCCCCTGACCCTGATCGTGGGCTGGTACGGGATGAACTTTCAATATATGCCGGAACTTCGCTGGCGCTGGGGTTATCCGGTGGTGATCGCAGTCAGCGCCCTGATCGTACTTGTGAGCCTTGTATTTTTCAGAAAGAAAAAGTGGCTGTGACAGTTTGATGGATTGACAGATTGGTGTATAGGGTTCGCGATGAAATAGCGAAATGAAAAACCGTTGAGTCATAGAGGGGAGAGTATTATGTCGGACAAAGAGCTTACGATCAAAAAACTAAGTGATGATCTCTATCTGATGGATGAAGACAATGCCACATGTTATCTGGTGATCGGCCGGGAAAAGGCTTGCGTCATCGATACGGTGAACGGCATTAACGATCTGAAAAAAGCGGTGACGGAGATTACGGATAAACCGCTGATCGTCATCAATACCCATGGGCATCCGGACCATATTTACGGCAATATATATTTTGGCGAAGGCTATCTGCATCCGAAGGATCTTCCCCTGGCGGAGTCCTTTTTTCAGCAGCCCGATTTTATTGAGTTTTGTAAAAACAAAGGCTGTCAGATACCGACTTTTCGGCCGTTGAAGGAAGGCGATGAGTTTGACCTGGGCGGGAAAACCCTGGAGGTGTACGAGCTCCCCGGACATACGCCGGGACAGATCGTTTTACTTTTGAAAGAAGACCGGCTCCTGTTTCCCGGTGATTCCATCAACCATCATCTTTGGATGATGCTGGATGGGTGCCTGAGCCTGAAAGAATATGGCGAGCAGCTGGACCGGATCATGTTCCTGGAAGAAAAAGCTGACCGGATCCTGCATGGCCATTCCCACAGCTTTGATGATATCTCCCTGCTTCGGTGCCTGCGCCGGGGCATTCAGGAAATCTGCGAAGGAAAGACGGAAGGCGACCTTCCCTATGAATGGTTTGGGGGCGTGGCAAAGCAGCATCCTTTCTCTTTGGAAGAAGGAAAGCAGTATGACTGTAATGAGAGCGTGATCTGCTACCAGCCGGATCATGTTTTGGAGTGAGCGCCGGATGCATCGCAGGAGATGTTTGGCAAACTGATAAAATATGAAAAAAAAATAGGACAATGGGATTAAGTGTTTCGGCGTAGAATCTGTATGATTCTCCGCCGATTTTTTTTGTGGAGAAATTTAGAGTTTAAAGTATCTGTGAGTTTAAAAATGACGATTCTGTGTATATCTGGAAAGAATCTGTAAGAATTTGGAAAGAAATTTATAATGCTTTTGTAAAGAAGTCTGGACGAAAGTCTAGTATAGTGGTATCAACGAAGACCGGATGAAATCAAAAGGCCGGGATAAAAAACGAAAAGAAGCAGATAATGTAAGGCCCGATGGGAGAATTTGAAGTCGAAAGATAAAGCACTGATTAAGGAGATCAATATGAAACCAATCTTAAGGACAGAAAAGTTATGCAAGACATTTTCAAACGAAGGCTTGCAGCAGCATGTGATCAAGAATCTGGATCTGGAGATCATGGAAGGAGACTTTACGGTTATTATGGGATCTTCTGGATCCGGTAAGTCCACTCTTTTGTATGCCCTCTCCGGCATGGACAAGCCCTCCCTTGGCAAGGTCTTTTTCGGTGATGAAGATATCTCGGAATATAGCAACGACAAGCTGGCGCTTTTCAGAAGAAACCATTGCGGTTTTGTATTCCAGAGCATCTATCTGCTGGAGAACATGAATGTGCTGGATAACGTTTTAACAGGCGCTTTGGTGGCAAAAAAGAATTCCCCCGAACTTGTGGCAAGGGTGAAAGAACTTTTAAAGAAGGTAGGGATTGATGAGCCCCTTTGGAAAAAATATCCCAACCAGCTCTCCGGCGGTGAGTGTCAGCGTGTCGGTATCGTCCGGGCGGTGGTAAATGAGCCGCAGATCCTTTTCGCTGATGAACCCACCGGCGCTCTGAACTCCTCTTCGGGACAGGATGTGCTGGATGTGTTTACTCAGTTGCACAAAAACGGTCAGTCCATTGTGATGGTAACCCATGACTTAAAAACCGCCCTACGGGGAACCCGAGTGATCTACCTGCGGGACGGCGGCATTGTGGGAGAGCACAGGATGGCGGACTATGAAAATGATGATCCAAAAGAGCGAAGGCAGTCATTGCAGGAATTCCTGAACGAGATGGGATGGTAAACAAAATGAAGAAGATTATCAGATTATCCTTTGCGAATATCAAAAAGCATAAAAAAGAGTCCGTTCTTCTGATGATTTTGACTTTGCTTTGCATCACGCTTTTAGCATCGAGCGTATCCTCCATGCTCGGTATCAAAAAGATCACGCCGGCCATGGTGGAAGGGAGCGGATGCTTTCAGAATTTCATCTACTTTAACCAGGAATATTATGCGGATAAATACTTAAGTTTTCTCGAAGAAAATGAGCAGGTGGAATCCTTCGACCATACAGGTATGGTGACGGATATCATCAATGTTAAGAACTATCAGGATACCGGTGATAACATGCTCTTCGACATCAGTTTTGTGCCGGAAAGCGGCGAAAGACGGATGGAGAATTTTGTAAAAGACGCCGATTTTCAGTCCGTAGAACACCCCATCTATCTGGATGTTACCAATAGAGAAAAGCTCGAGATCTCCGAGGGCGATGAGATCACTTTCATCCGGGAAAATAAGGAGTTCACTTTTACCGTGGCAGGCTTCTATGAATCCGGTCTCTGGGTCTTCGGCACCAAGGCAGTGGTTTCAGAGGAGGATTTTGCAAATCTTGAAAACTACATGAAGCAGCGCTATGAAATGATCGGGATCAATACGGTCCCCGGAACGGATAATAACGCGCTTTTAAAAGAGTTCAAGGCCTTTGCCGATGAGATGTCTGTCAATGACATGACATCGGCAGTGAGCACGATGTCCTACGAAGACTCGCTGACCATGAACGAAACGAATATGGCGCTGCTGAGTATGATCATCGCCATTATGGCAGGTGTGATCGTCATTGCCGTGATGATCATGATCCGCTTTCGGATCGTCAGCGACATCAAGGAGCAGATCGTATCCATCGGCGTTCTGGAAGCCATCGGATATACATCGGGAGAGATCGCATGCGCCTATATCGCAGAGTATGTTCTGATCGCACTGGTGAGCGCAGTCCTTGCGATCTTCCCCTCGGTGGGTATGGCGGGGGCGTTGCTGAAAAATGCGGCAAGTTCGGTTAACTACGGCGGATCTGTCCCGGCGCCGATTGCAC
>JAFZNL010000169.1 GCA_017550925.1 Lachnospiraceae bacterium
ATAGCCGTCATACCGGTCTTCTTCCGGCATGGGGCGATGGGCCAGATAATACCATTCATCGGAAGCATGGATAAAATGCAGCCCCCATTTTTCATAGAGTTTATCCTGCCAGCCTTCGATCAGGTCGATCACCCCGGCGGCCTCTTTTTCCGTAAACAATTCTATGGGATACAGACCATCACGATACTTTGTGATACCCGCCGGGACTACAGATACGCTTCGCATATGGGGCAGATATTTTGACAGGTCGCTGATGGTCCTTTCCAGATGCACACCATCGTTAACGCCCCGGCACAGTACGATCTGACCGTTCATCTCCACCCCGCCTTCATAGAGCCTGTCCAGAAACCGGAGTTTTTCCCCGGCAAAACGATTGCCCAGCATCCGGCAGCGCAGCTCCGGCTCCGTGGTATGGACGGAAACATTGATGGGCGCCAGACCCATGTAGATGATCCGGTCCACATCTTCATCGGACATGTTAGTCAGGGTAATATAATTGCCCTGCAAAAATGAAAGCCGGGAGTCATCGTCCTTAAAGTACAGTGTCTCCCGCATCCCCGGCGGCATCTGATCGATAAAGCAAAAGATACACTTGTTGGCGCAGCTGCGGTAATTGCTCATCAGATCATTTTCAAAGACGAGTCCTAAGTCCTCATCTTCATCCTTGTCGATCTCCAGCTCCCACTCCTGCCCGTCGGCTTTTTGGATCAAAACTTCTAAATATTCATCTTTCACATAAAAGCGGTAATCGAATACATCCCGGATCTTTTGGCCGTTTACAGACAAAAGGACATCCCCCGGTTCGATCTCCATTTCCTCGGCGATCGAGCCTTCAAGTACTTCCTTGATGAGATGTCCTTTTATCTGTGCCATATATTTTTATTTCACCAAATTACAAGAAGATATACTTGCAGACAAACAGCACTGCCAGTACGTACATCAGCGGTGTGATCTTCTTGCTCTTACCGCAGCAAAGGTTGATGATCACATAAGAGATAACGCCGATGGCGATACCTTCGGAGATGGAGTACATCAGCGGCATAGCCAGGATGCAAAGGTAAGCGGGAACTGCTTCTGTCAGATCCTTAAAGTCTACATCCACAACTGCACCCAGCATCAGGAAACCGACAAAGATCAGGGCCGGAGCTGTTGCAAAGCCCGGGATCGCCGTAAAGATGGGTGCTAAGAAAATGGATACCAGGAACAAAAATCCGGTGACAACGGATGCAAGACCTGTTCTTGCGCCTTCGCCTACACCTGCGGAGCTTTCCACGAAAGTCGTTGTGGTGGAAGTACCGAAAACAGCACCCACGCTGGTTGCGATAGCGTCAGCCAAAAGTGCCTGTTTGATACGCGGCAGTTTGCCGTCCTTATCCAGCATGTTTGCCTTGGTAGCCACACCGATGAGGGTTCCCAAAGTATCAAACATATCCACGAACAGGAATGCAAACAGGACTACGATGAAGTTGACAATATCCACATTGGAAAAGTCTGCCTTGAAAACCTGACCGAAGGTCTGTCCCAGTGCGCCGAAATCAGTCATGCCGAAAGCGGGATACAGGGAATAATAACCGGCATCCGGTGTCACCTGATAAAGTCCGGTAGCCTGTGCGATCATACCCAGCACCCAGGTTGCGATGATACCGATCAGGATAGAGCCCCTTACGTTTTTAATATACAAAACTGCGGTGATGAACAGTCCGATCAGTGCCAGCAATGCACAGATCCCTTCGGTATGGAAATCAGCCCTGAAGTTTACGTAGGAAACCAGGGTGGAGTCGTTATTGACAACGATATGTGCGCCCTGCAGGCCGATGAAGGCGATAAACAGACCGATACCTGCGGAAACGCCCTTTTTCAGTGTCAGCGGGATCGCATTGAAGATCGCTTCTCTGACACTGGTCAGGGACAGGATAATGAAAATGATACCTTCCGCAAAAACCGCCATCAGGGCTGTCTGCCAGGGATAACCCATAGCGCCGCAGACCGTAAAGGCAAAGTAAGCATTCAGTCCCATGCCGGGTGCCAGCGCAAAGGGATAATTTGCCAAAAGCGCCATGCATAGCGTACCGACAAAGGATGCCAGCGCCGTCGCGATCAGTACGGCCGTCGGATCCATGCCGGAAGCAGACAGAAGGCTCGGGTTGACTGCCAGGATATAGGCCATGGTCATGAAGGTGGTCAGACCGCCTAAG
>JAFZNL010000170.1 GCA_017550925.1 Lachnospiraceae bacterium
CCAGATTTCATAATCCCGCTTACCGATATTGATCCGTTCGCAATAAAGGGACATCACCCAAAATGCTACAGACGCGATGGCAACAGGCGGCGTCATTTTCAGTTTTCCCAAATGCATCAGATATCCGGTAAACATGAATAAAACTGCCACCAAGGCAACATCCGCATTCATCGGAGTCCAGATTTTTTCTTTCGAAAATCCCACCCCCATCAGGACAAGCACCATCACGCCGATTGCCCGTGCCCAATCTTTCTCAAACCAGGAAAAAATACAATCCAGATATCTTCTGGCAAGAAAAATCGTCGGCCAGAACCATATGGAACCAATCAGTTTGATCTCATCATGATCTACGCCTGCACCAAAAAGCGCTGATTTTATCAGGTTACTTGTGTTACCATAGTAACCGCCACCTTCGATCATCTTGCCGAATATTGCGACAATCAGCACCACCGCCGCATAGGGAATGAAAAGCTGTTTCAGATCCTTTTTCCAGGATCCTTCCTTGTTACGATATAAGTATCCAGCAATCACAAAAAACATAGGCACATGGAATGTGAAAATGAACTTATGAAAAAAAGTCCCCTTTGTAATACAGTGCCCTATCATAACAAAAATAATCGCAAACCCTCTCGCTGCATCCAGCCAGCGGTATCTGCTGACAGATTTGTTTCCTGTTTTTTCTTCCGCATTTGCACTTGTTCCGGCCTTTGCCGTTATATCCGCTGCCCTATCCGGCATCGTATCTGTTATCTTATTTGCTTTATTTTTCCCCATCATCCTCAGTCCTGTTCATATATTATGATATCGAAATCATTCTACCTGTACCAACTACCCCAGTCAAGAACCCCCTGCCAAAAAAGAATGGAAAAACAATGGATTTTCTGCAATCTTTGTATTATGATATTTGAGTGCCTCTTAAGGGCTCCAACCATAATATAAACAAACGAAAGGTGATCTGATATGACACGAAAAGATCTTCTCGAACTGAAACGCAGACTGAAGAAAGAAGAATGTACCATAACCCGCATGAGCGGCTGTTATGTCAGCGGCAATAAAGAAAAAGTCGTTACCTTTTCCGAAAGCTTTTTGAATCTTCCGGATGAAGAGTATTTCAAGTACCTGGAAATTGCAAAAAAAGTACTCTCCGGTACCATCGGCAATAACCAGCTGCAGCTGTTTTTCCCTTTTGAGCAGGAACAAAGCGGCGGCAAGCAGCAGTTCTTCATGGGATTGAATAAAAGCGAGCTGAAAGACGATGGCCTTTTAGGCAGGTTCTATGATCTGGTGATCGAGCATTATAACTATGTCGGAAACTTCCTGATCCTGGTCTTCCACGATGCCTATGACGTGATCGATAAGACTTCTGACCGGATGAAGCTGGATGAATCCAGTGAAGTTTTTGAATATATCCTCTGCGCCATTTGCCCTGTCTCTCTTTCCAAACCGGGTCTTGGTTATATCGAGGAAGAAAACAAAATCGGCCTGCGCCTTCGCGATTGGGTGGTAGCGCCGCCGGAAAACGGCTTTGTCTTCCCTGCTTTCTCCGAGCGCAGCAGTGATATTCACTCTATGTCCTACTATGCAAAAAATGCAAAGGACCCGAAACCGGACTTTATGGAAAACTGCCTGGGCGTTACGCAGAAACGCACCTCTACCCAGCAGAAAAAATCCTTTGAAAATATGGTCAAAAAAGCAGTCATGGGAACCGAACATGAAGACCATACGGAAGAAATCTTCCTTTCCCTGCAGGAAAGCCTCTGCGACCGTGTGGAACAGGCACAGATGGATGGCGCAGACAGCGCTCCCGACATGGACCGGGATACCCTGAAAAAGATCATGGAAGAATGTGAGATCGACGAATATCTGGCGCCGAAGTTAGCAGCCGCTTACGAAGAAGAATTCGGAAACGAGCAACTGACCTGTGAGGCAGTCTTAGACTCCAAGGCTCTTGCCAAGAACCAGCCAAAGAAAATGACAAAAGAACTGCTCGGGGAAGTCGAGCAGCTCAAAGGAACCATCGCTAAGATCAAGCAGGCAGCCGGTCCGGATCTGGTAGATCCTGAGACAGGCGCTCTTCTCCTGCCGGATGATGACAGCGATGCGAATGATTTTGCCAGTGCACAGACCGGCGGATTTGACGGCGACCTTCCTGATCCTGAAGCAGCCCTTGCCGGCGCACCCATGAAGGAACTGGATTCTCACGCTCTTTTATGCGATATCTTCCTTCGTGTAAAACCGCAAAAAGCCGGCATGGTACGTACCGAGAATATCAACGGTCAGAATTGCATCGTGATCCCTGTGGATGAAGGGGACGATATTGATATTAATGGGTTGAAGACATTACCTTAAGATTACCACATCTTAGCGTCAGCAGTTTGAAGATCCGGATAGCCGTACATATGCACCGTATTCTCCATGATCAGCGCGGCCAGGTTCTTTCCTTCCTGGGCAAGCCTTGCGATAAATCTGCCATAGAGGATCAGCATGTCATCCGAATAGGTGCTGATCTCTCCCCGCAGGTAGGTTTCATAGGAAGTGCTGTAAGCCGTATCTTCGGAGGTATGGATCACTCTTGCATTACCGGCAACCTTGGGATATTTCTTCGAAAACTCTTCCATCCAACCAACCTGTACGCGGACGATCTCTTCGATGATCTCCTTCTTTTCAGCCGGGATCGGCGGCAGAGTCTTTGCAAATTCCTGATACTTCTGCGGCGCAGTAGTTTCCATCATCCGTGCATATTTTTCAGTCACCGGATTCCAGCCGGCATCCATGCTCATCTTGAAATCCACGATAAACTGCCGAAGCATTTCTTCATCCCAAGCCAAATACTGACTCTTCCTCATGATCTCAAAGGTGGTCCAGTTATCCTGGCATTCAGCTCTTCCGCCTTCGTTTTCTACTTCATCAAAAGCCTGGTATTCCATCTGCACGATGGCATCTACCAGATCTTCTTTAGTATATTCGTCTTCTTCAGTCAGTTTGGATAAGGCATCCGATGCTTTTTGGACCCGCTCATCAGACGCTGTATTTGCTGATCCTTTACCATCATCTATCGCTTTGGACGCATCCGCTTTGTCGGCATCATTATTCGTTTTCACGCCATCACCCGTGCTCGCTGAAAAGGCCACCAGCCTTCCGTACTGGGCCAGATAGGTATCCGTCGCGCCCTGCGGGATCAGTCCCTGACGCTTCATCTCTTCTAAGAACATCCCCGCTAACTTTTCGATCAGATAGATCCGGTCGACCCCCTCTTCCTCTTTATGCACATCCGGATTATTCAAAAGTGCGGTCATGATATCTTCCGCCATCGGCAGGATCTCGTGATCCTCCATGCCGCGAAGCAGCCATTTATCATGGGGCGCATAGCATTTATTCAGCAGATAGCAAAGATGCATGGCATGCTCTGTGGCCTTCACCACCATCAGCGTTGCCGCCGCCCTGTCTCCGCGTTTTAACATCCTCGCATAGTTATACTGACCATACTGGGAAAACAGCGTCATATGCTGGGCGATCAGTTTTCTCCAGGGTTCCTCCGGATAATAATTTGCCAGATAGATCTGCATCTGTGTAAAAATCCCTTCCGGATCGGAAAAGATCATGCCGCTGGTCGCCGCAAGATAAGCGCTTTCCGGGATTGCCAGCCATTCCTGGGTTGTCTCCGGCAACTTGCCCACGCCGAGGATCCTTGCAAAAAAGTTATCGATCACACATACGCCAGTGCGTCCGTTTCCTTCCCTCGTATCAGCTCTACGATATCCGCGATACTCTTTCGGAAGCGCATCATAAGCTTTCTGCAG
>JAFZNL010000171.1 GCA_017550925.1 Lachnospiraceae bacterium
GCCCATGATCCCGGCAACCACATCCGCCACCTTCTGACCGCCCACAGGACAACCTCCTACCGGCGCATCTCCTTTGGCAATGGCCGCCGCAAGACCTGAGCAGCCGGGAAAACCGCAGCCGCCGCAGTTATTACCGGGAAGGGCTGCTAAGACCGCTTCTTCTTTTTCATCTACTTCCACTTTGAATTTGATCCCCGCAACGCCGAGAAACAGTCCGATCAGAAGACCGACTGTTGCAACAACGGCGGTTGCGATAAGTATCGTTGTCAGGTTCATATTACACCTCAAATATTTTTACATCTGTCAAGTACAATTATCAGATAATATCAAAACAGACCGGCAAATCCGCAAAACGCAATAGCCATGAGTCCCGCTGTGATCATGACAATGGGCATGCCCTGAAATGGTTTCGGAATGTCGTTATATTCCATTTTTTCCCGAAGGCCGGCCAAAATGATAATGGCAACGGCAAATCCCACCGCTGTGGCAAAACCATTCACAACACTTTCCAGGATGCCATAGGATTTCTGTACGTTGGTCAGCGCCACGCCCAGTACCGCACAGTTAGTGGTGATCAGGGGCAGGTAGACGCCAAGGGATTCATACAGACTTTTGATAAACTTCTTTAAAAACATCTCAACAAACTGTACCAGCGCAGCGATGACCAGGATAAAAACGATGGTCCTCAGGTACTGAAGATCCAAGGGCGTTAAGATAAACCGGTAGATCACAGCCGCCACTAAAGATGCGATGGTGATGACAAAAATGACAGCTGTTCCCATGCCGCTGGCGGTCTTTACTTTTTTCGAAACGCCAAGGAAAGGACAAAGTCCCAAAAACTGAGACAGAACTACGTTATTTACCAGGGCGGAGCCGATTGCGATCAAAATCAGAGTTTTCATGCCTCATCGCCCCCTTCCTGTTGTTTTTTCTTCGTTACTGTTGCAACCGTTTTTGTTTCAGCAGCTGCCTGCGTGCTGCCACCTGCCTTCGCATCATAGAATTTCCGGCTCTCGCAGCCTTCGATCCTGCAGGATGCACAGCCGCTTCCCATACAAGAACCGGAGCCGATCTTACTCATATCCTTGCCTTTTGCCTCGCCCTTAATCTTGATCTGATTCTGAACAGCGGTCAAAAGCGCCAGCACGAAGAACGCTCCGGGCGCCATAACGAAGATGGAAACCGGTACAAAACTCTCCGGCATGATCATATAACCGAAGGCTTTGCCGGATCCTAAGATCTCGCGCACCAGACCGATGCAGGTCAACGCAAAGGTAAAGCCAAGTCCCATGCCAAGCCCATCAAAGAAGGACGGGATCACCGGGTTCTTGGATGCATAGGCTTCCGCTCTGCCCAGGATGATACAGTTCACAACGATCAGCGGAATGTATATCCCAAGAGAATCGTAAAGGGAAGGCAGATATCCTTCCAGCAGCAATTCCATCACCGTTACGAAAGATGCAATGATCACGATAAAAGCAGGGATACGCACCTTATCCGGGATCACCTTTCGCAGCATGGATATAAAGACATTGGAAAGCGCCAGGACCACAGTTGTGGTCAGTCCCATTCCAAGTCCGTTGATGGCCGATGTGGTTACCGCCAGCGTCGGGCACATACCCAGGGTCAGCACAAAGGTAGGATTCTCCTTCGCCAGTCCGTTCCAGAGCCGTTCCAGTACCACCGGCATTTCTTTTTTCTCACCCACGGTTTCCGGGGTTTTTGTCATCGTTTCTTCTGACATATTTCGTCCTCAAGTCCTTTATTCTTCGAAATAATTCATCTCTTATATGCATTTATTCAGCTCATTTATTCGGCAGTATCTACTCTGCCAGCAGCTGTGCGTACACCGCTCTTCCTGCGTTCAATCCGTTTACGAAAGCCGTGGTGGTTACCGTAGCGCCGGAAATGGCGTCAATCTGGTTTCCCTGTGCATCACCGGCCTTTGTATAAGTGATATCCTCTTTCATATCCTTACCGGGCAGCTGGGGCACGATCACTTCTCCTGCCCGCATACCGAGACCGGCTGTTTCAGAAATAGACAAGATGGAGGCTCCGTTCAGCTGCTGATCCGCATTTTTGATCCCCATGGCAAAGGTAATATCTCCGCCATAGCCCTCATGATCCGTCACCATCAGGATATAGCCGATCACCGCACCGCCTGCATCTTTCGCCGAAACAATGGACTCAATATCCGCATCTGCTCCGCTTCCTGCGATAATGCCGTCAATCTGTTCCCTGGTGATCTGCCCGGCGGCATTGCCTTCTGTATCATAGATCACTTCAAAATCCGCCGCATCCGGCAGAACCTCCTGGTAGGCAGCCTGCGTCTTCTGTGCCTCCTGGGCTGCAATAGGTTCCTTGGTCAGGTCATAGATAAATCCCAGAACCAGTCCGCTGATGAGCGTGATCACAAACAGGATTCCCGCGTCTTTAAGCATGGATTTCATGTCCGCTCACCTCCTCTTCCGAAAGGTTTCGGCCAGGAGATCTTTTCGATCAGCGGCACGCACAGGTTTCCAAGAATGATGGCATAGGAAACGCCTTCTGCACCGGAACCGAACACCCTGAAGATCCCTGTCAAAAGCCCCAGCAAAATTCCAAACAAGTACTGTCCCTTCTTGGTAATGGGCCTTGTCACATAGTCCGTCGCCATGAAAAATGCGCCCAGCATCAGGCCGCCGCCTGCCAGGTTTCCGGCAATATACTCATAATCAAATCCCCTTCCCGAAAACAGGAGCAGGAATATGACAAGCGAAGCGATATAACTGCCGGGGATCCGAAGATCGATCACGCCCAGCATGATCAAAAAACAGGCACCGGCAACCAGCGCAATCATGCTGGTCTCACCGATACATCCCGGAATGTTCCCCATCACCATCTGATAGATATCAGGACTTTCACCGGCTTTCAATGCTGCCAGTGGCGTCGCGCCTGTAAAGGTATCGGTATGGAAATCCGTCATGATCCTGGTAAATGAAAGCACCAGAAAACACCTTGCACCGAGGGCAGGGTTCATAAAGTTCTGTCCGAGACCGCCGAAGAGCTGTTTTACCACGATAATGGCAAATGCTCCGCCGATAACGCCGATCCACCAGGGTGCACTTGGGGGCAGATTCAGCGCCAGCAAAAGTCCGGTAACGATAGCTGAGCAATCCCCGATGGTGGATTTTTTATGACAGATCAGTTCAAATAAAAACTCCGAAGCAACTGCACTTGCCACTGTCACAAGGATCAGCATGAGCGCATGCATGCCAAAATGATATACGCCGTAGACCGTCGCCGGCATGAGCGCAAGGATCACGGCCAGCATGATCATACTCGTCGTTACCCTCGCCCGTACATGCGGGTTTGAAGACACTTTCGCCTTAGTTTCCATGAATTGTATTCCTTTTACTCTATTTTTCTTACAAAATTAATCAAATATCACCTAAGCTGACTGATGAGACTACTTTTTCCTTGCCGCCAGCGCTAACTTCCTCATGGTCTTGATTTCCTGGGTCAGCTGTCGTTTCGCCGGACATACAAAGGAACAGCACCCGCATTCGCAGCACTCCAGTCCGTCAAGGGCCACAAAGGTTTCCATATCCCCGTGCTCGGCCAGGTCTGCCATTCTGGCAGGGATCAGCCTTCCGGGACAGATCTCAGCGCATCTGCCGCAATTGATGCAGGCAGACGGCTCAAACTCCGCCACTTCATCCTTCGTCATACACAGAAGAGCCGATGCCGTTTTGGTAGTCGGCACGTCCAGTCCGAAAAGCGCGAAGCCCATCATGGGACCGCCGGATACGATCTTGGCAGGTTCTGTCTTGAATCCCCCCGCCTCTTCGATCAGCTCATGATAATTGGTACCGATGCGCACCCTGAAATTGCGGGGATCCGCGATGGCATCACCGGTCACGGTGACGATACGATACATCAGTGGCTTGTTTTCCAACACCGCTGAATAGATGGCACAGACAGTATCCACGTTATTGACGACGCAGCCCGCATCCGCCGGCAGCATGGAAGAATTGATCGCCCTTCCTGTAGAAGCATAGATCAGCTGTCTCTCTGCTCCCTGGGGATACTTTGTCTTCAATGCTTTGACTTTGATCCGGTCTTCATTTTTGACAAGATCCTTTAATATCTCGATACAATCCGGCTTGTTATCCTCAACTGCTAAAATTCCTTCTGCATTGTCAAACAATGCCAGGGAACACTTCAGTCCCTGCACCAGTTTTTCCGGTTCTTCGATCATACGCCTGTAATCACTGGTCAGATAGGGTTCACACTCTGCGCAGTTAGCGATCACATAATCGATCTTATCCGGCTGCTTGGGTGAGAGTTTCACATGAGTCGGAAAACCGGCTCCGCCCATGCCCACAACGCCTGCCTTTTGGATCTTTGCAATGATCTCTTCCTTGGAAAGCTCCTCCAGCGGCTTTGGGGTTTCATATTCCACTTCGTTATACTGACCGTCATTTTCGATCACGATGGACATGACCATATCACCGGTCACAACCCGCCGTGGTTCAATGGATTTCACCGTTCCGGAAACGGTGGAATAAATTGGCGCAGAAACAAAACCGCCCGCCTCAGCGATCAGCTGTCCCGTCAGCACCGCATCGCCTTTTTTTACGACTGCCTTTGCCGGTGCGCCGATATGCTGGGATAATGGATATACCATATCTCCCTTAGGCAAAATATCCGTAATAGGCTTATTCTTGGAAAGATCCTTTCCGTCATATGGATGGATCCCGCCTGTAAAAGTCAGCCTGCCTGCCATTTGGTCTCCTTAATCTATCATTCGTTTTTCCCCGGGTTTTATACCGGACTTTCCATAACCGTACAAAATTCTGTATACAGATCTTTGTTATCATACCATAAAA
>JAFZNL010000172.1 GCA_017550925.1 Lachnospiraceae bacterium
GTGGCAGTGGCAACGGAAACGGAAACGGCAATGGCAACGGTAATGGCAACGGCAATGGCAATGGTAACAGCACTCCTGCGGCCGGTAAAGATGACAAACCGCAGACGCAGCCTTCCGAAGATAAAACAGTGATCACGCCGGAAGTCATCAGAAAGAATGAGATCTCCATCAACAAGGGATTAAAGGTAGATCAGAAGGGCAAGACCATATCCGTAAAATGGGGCAAGGTTCCGGGTGCAGACGGATATGATGTCTATGTTCAGTATTGCGGAAAGAAGTATTCCGCTACGCCGTCGGCATCACTGGGTGCTTCCAAAACAAGCGCCAAGATAAAGAAGGTGAATGGCAAGAGCCTGAACCTGAAGAAAAACTTTAAGGTCAATGTCATCGCTTATAAGAATGTCAACGGGAAAAAGGAAAAACTTGGCGGGAGCATCGCGGCTCATGTGATCGGAAAGAATAACAAGACGTATACAAATGTAAAGAATATCAAGATCCAGAGCAAAAAGTCCGTCAAACTGAAAGTAGGCAAGAGCAGCAAGATCAAAGCAAAGACAGTGCTGGTTGATAAAAAGAAGAAGCAGTTGTCAAACAAGCACGCCAAAGAATTCCGGTATGCTTCCTCGGATCCGTCCATTGCTACAGTAAACAAGAAGGGCAAGATCACGGCAAAGAAGAAGGGTACTACGCAGATCTGGGTTTACGCAAGAAACGGATATGCCAAGAAGATTAAAGTGACGGTGCAGTAAAGAGTAATTGAACTTTAGTTCCGCTTGAGGCCTCAGTGATTCATTTCGCTGAGGTCTCTACATAGTAAAAGATGATGCAGTGATTTCGACAGGATACTCTTTGTTCCATAAAGATCAGCGCCGTACCGTTTGAAAACTCTTCAGCTAACTTTTCACTCTGCAAAAGAGAACTGAGAGAATAGTTTGTATGTTTAATGTGGAAAATGCTTCCTTCATCAATATGGGAAACAGTAAGCAGGCCGTCGCATGGACTGATGAACAAGCCATTGCCGATTTTCCGGCATTCGGGCCGGATCTTTCTTTTGAAAAAAGCATTAAACGAAGTATAGCCGTTCATGGGGATCAGGTACTCACTTATGGGGATTTTATGGTGGATGAAGCCGTCATTGTTGAGCAGATGGGGCACGCAGATATCCATTGCACGAAACAGTATTACTATTTTTCCAACAAAAACAGGGAAAAGAAATGTAACCGGATCCAAAGCGCGATAAACTTTTAAGCAAAGGGGGTTACGCTGGAGTTTCAGACATGCAAAAACCCCAGTAAAACTGGGGTTTCCGAGGCAGCCAGTAGGGGAATCGAACCCCTGTTTCCGCCGTGAGAGGGCGGCGTCTTAGCCGCTTGACCAACTGGCCACAATTGCTTTTTTCAAAGCGACCTTGCTAACTATACTATAAAAATTCTCTAATTGCAAGTATTTTCTTGAAATTTTTCCGGTTTTATTATATAGTAGAGAAGATTGATGGGTTGAAACGGGTGAAATTGCACATCCGTTATGCAAAAACGAAACCGAAAAACGGAGAGAAATTCCGAATAGGGGGAGCACAATGAAAAAAGATGTCTTCAATACCATCGTAGTTGATAACATTGATTGTACTTTGGTCAGCGTAACATTGACAGGTGGTATGCGGATCGCACAGGAACTGTTGATCGAGGGTAACAGGACCTCCAGAACAGAAGTTACCTTTATTAAAATCGAAGATACTTACGTAGGTATCCGTAAGCGTACAGAGGTTACATACGATTACAGCGGACAGACCAGAAAAGGTGATGTGCGTCACGCAGATTTCTACATGGGATACGATGAGATCGTTGCACTTGAGTTCTTTGATAAGAATGCTGCACTGGTAACCGAAAACGAAGTGAAGGCAGCAGGCGGAACATCTGAGAACCGTCATGGTATCATTGTAAAACCGAAGAGTGAACTGACCAAGAAAGCCAAAGAACGTGAAAAGAAAGAGAAGGAAGATCAGCTCTTCATTCCGTCTGCCGGCGATATTTAAGTAAAGGTTATTATTGTGAAGTCGTATACGTTTTATTAACAAGATATTCAGAAAGCGTCCGGTTACTGAGGGGTGACCCGGACGCTTTTTTGTGCGTGTATGGCATGATTTAAATTGTATCATAATTGAAGGGGAAAAAGAGTAACATGTCGAAGTTTTGTGTCAAAAAACCGTTTACTGTTCTGGTGGGAGTGATTCTGGTATTGGTGCTCGGATATGTCAGTTTTACAAAACTGACCACCGACCTTTTGCCCAACATCTCCCTGCCTTATATTGTCGTTGTGACTTCCTATCCGGGAGCATCACCCGAGCGTGTGGAAAAAGAGGTGACCGAGCCTCTCGAAGCCGCCCTGGGAACGGTGACGGGCGTGGAAAATGTCACCAGTAATTCCAATGAAAACTACAGCATGATCATGCTGGAATTTGTGGATGATACCAACATGGATTCCGCCATGGTCAAGGTATCGACCCAGGTGGACCAATTGGAGTTTCCGGAAGTGGTATCCAAGCCGGTTCTGATGGAGATCACGCCGGATATGTTAGCCACCATGTACGCAGCGGTGGATTATGACAGGACCGATATCTATCAATTATCCGATTTTACGGAAAATGAAGTCATCCCGTATCTCGAGCGTCAGAGCGGTGTTGCCAGTGTGGATGCCACAGGTCTTGTGGAAAAGACCGTGGAGATCCGTCTAAATGAGGAAAAGATCGATAAGGTGAATGCGCGGATCAAGGGCATTGCCGAGGATAAATTGCAGGAGGCCCAGGATAAGATCGATGATGGCAAAAGAGAGCTGGCCGATGCCAAAAAGAAACTGAAGGATGGCGAAAAGGAACTGGCAAACCAGAAATCCACTGTACCGGAGCAGCTTGCTGAGAATTCGAAACTACTGGATGAGGCTATTGCAACTAAGGCGGCTTATGGCGCCCAGGTGACAGGTTTAGAAGCGCAGCAGCAGGCATTGGAGCTGGAAAAGAAAGCTTATAAAGATAATAAGATTGAAGAATCGCTGGAACAGATTGAAACCGGATTTGCCACGGCAAGAGCGCAGGTTGCATCCGAGGAGACTTACCAGGCAATTTATGATGCAGCCTATCCACAGGTAAAAATTGCTGTGGTACAGGAGGCGATCAAGACCATGGGCATGGAAGGCATGACTGTTGATGCCTCGAATTTGGATACCATCATGGGAATGCTGCCGGAGGAGGCGAAGCAGCAGATCGAGGCGACTGTTGCTGAGCAGACGGCTACGATCGCAAAACAGCAGCAGGAAGAGCAGCTGGCAAAGATTCCGGAAAGCGCTGCAGATGCTATTGAAAACCCTGACAAGTTGAAGGCTATGCGTAAGCTCATGAAACAGCAGGGACAGGAAGAGGCAGCGGAAAAACTGACAAAGAAGAACATTCAGACGCTGTATGATATCGTTCATACCCGCATGCCGCAGATTGATACGGAGCTTGCGAACCTGAAGGTGGAGATCGCGACAGCCACCATTGTCAATAATGAAGTGCAAAAATCCATTCAAAGTGCAGAAGAAGCCTATACGCAGGTCGAGGTGGGAAAAATCCTGGCAGCGGCAGGGTTCGGTGCAGGCGAAGCAAAGATCGCGTCCGGACTGACGCAGATTGAAAGCGGTGAAAAGCAGCTGGAGGATGCACAAAAGCAGCTGGATGAGAGCCGTGAGAATGCTTTAAAGAGCGCAAATCTTGATCAGCTTTTGACGGTAGATACCCTTGCAAAAATGATCACGGCACAGCATTTTAATATGCCTGCCGGCTATATCAAGCAGGAGGGTGATCAGCAGCTTTTGGTCAAAGTTGGCGATGAGTTCACGGAAATAGACCAGATCGAAAAAATGCTCCTAGTCAATGTAGACAAGATAGGTGATGTGCGTATTTCTGATGTGGCAGATGTAGTCGAGACTGATAATTCCATGGATTCCTATGCCAGCCTGAACGGTTCTGATGCAGTTATCATCGCGGTCAATAAGGCCAGTACCGCAGGAACTTCGGATGTATCGAAGATCTGTAATGCATCTATAGAGGAGCTGGAAAAAGCGCATCCCGGACTGCATATCACGCCGCTGATGGATCAGGGCGACTATATCAAACTGATCATCAATTCCGTTTTGTCAAACTTGATCTACGGTGCGTTGCTGGCGATTTTAGTGCTTGCCATTTTCTTAAAAGACGTGCGGCCGACAGTGGTGGTTGCTTTTTCCATTCCGCTGTCAGTACTGTTTGCCATCGTGCTGATGTATTTTTCCAATATCACCCTGAACATCCTTTCTCTTTCGGGACTGGCCCTGGGTGTCGGTATGTTGGTGGATAACTCCATTGTCGTCATAGAGAATATCTACAGGTTGCGGGGCAAGGGGATCCCGGCGGCAAGAGCGGCTGTCATGGGAGCAAAGCAGGTGGCAGGCGCCATCGCAGCTTCCACGCTGACGACCATCTGCGTATTCCTGCCCATCGTATTTACTACCGGTATTACACGGGATCTTTTCACGGATATGGCGCTGACCATCGGTTATTCCCTGATCGCATCCCTGATCGTGGCGTTGACGGTGGTTCCCACCATGGGTGCGACAGTGCTGAAGAACAGTCAGGAAAAGAAGCACCGGATTTTTGATAAAATGATGAAACTTTATGCGGCTGTGCTGAAACTCTGTCTGCGCGTTAAGATCATCCCACTGGTCATCGCTATTGGACTTTTGGTGTTGTGCGTGGTCAGGGCAATCTCGACCGGTATTGTTTTCCTGCCGCAGATGGGCGGAAATCAGATGAGTATGACAGTGGAAGTTCCGGTGGAGACAAGTTTGGAAGACGCCTATGCGCTGGCCGACGAGATGATGGAAGAAGTCAGGGCAGTCCCGGGAATCGAGACTGTGGGTATCATGTCCGGCGGCGGCTCAACATCACTTTTGTCAACAGGCTCCAATAAGAGTTTTTCCTTCTATATCCTGCTGACGGATAAACAGGGAAAAGATAATGAACGGATCGCAAAGGATCTGGATAACCTGATGGTGACAAAGCATCCGGAGTGCGACCATGAGGTGACGACTTCCAACATGGATTTGTCAGCATTGGTCGGAAACGGCATGCAGGTGGATATCTACGGCGAGGACCTGGATGAGATGCTGAAGGTCAGTGAAGAGGTCATGGATATCCTGGGAGGCATCAAGGGATTTGAAGATATTTCCAACGGCCAGGAGGAGGCTGATGATCAGCTGCATGTCACCGTTAACAAGGATAAAGCGATGCGGCTGAATCTGACGGTGGCGCAGGTATTCTCTGAGCTTTCGGGAAAACTGTCCACGGAAAAGGATTCTTCCAAATTGGAAACGGAAGGGGATACCTATCAGATCACACTTGTTAACGAGACGAAACCTCTGACGGAAGAGAACTTAAAAGACTTTGAATTTACGGTTAAAAAGACAGACTCGGACGGCAAGGAAACAGAAGAGATCCATAAACTGTCTGAATTTGCAACCATTGAAAAAACGCCCGGCATTTCCAGTATCCGCCGAGAGAACCAGGGACGGAAAATGCAGGTGACGGCGATGCCCATGGAAGGGTATAATACGACACTTCTTTCCAGGCAGGTGGAGGCAAAACTTGCTTCTTATCAGCCGCCGAAGGGGATGAAGGTGGAGATCGCCGGTGAAGCGGTGCAGATCGCGGATATGATGCACGATATGCTACTGATGATCCTGTTGGCTGTGGTATTTATCTATCTGATTATGGTGGCGCAGTTCCAAAGTCTGATGTCGCCCTTTATCGTTATCTTTACGATCCCGCTGGCCTTTACCGGCGGCTTCCTAGGACTTATGTTAACCGGCGAACAGATCTCCATGGTGTCCATGATGGGCTTTTTGATCCTGGCCGGCGTGGTGGTAAACAACGGTATTGTGTTTGTAGATTATGTTAACCAGTTGCGACTGGAAGGCATGGAAAAAAGAAAGGCACTGGTGGAAACCGGCGTGACCAGAATGCGCCCCATCCTGATGACGGCTATGACGACGATCCTGGCCAACAGTACGCTGGCGTTGTCCCGCGATGCATCGGCTGTCATGAGCCGCGGCATGGTCATCGTTACCATCGGCGGTCTGTCCTACGCGACGTTGATGACGCTGTTTATCGTACCTGTCTTGTATGACATTTTCTTTAGGAGAGATTTAAAGAAGGTTGATCTGGGCGACGAGAGCAACTGGGACGAGGAAGGTTCCGTGCTGTTAGGGACATTTGAAGATGAAGAAGATGATGATCAGATGGAAAAACTGTTAGTGGATCAAACAGAAAAGCTCTTAGAAGAGCATGAAGTAAACTCCGTGCCTGTGCAGACGGAAAGTGTGTATGGGCAGGCAACCAGCCCAGTGACGGAAGCCGTAGAGCCGGTTGCGACTAAGACGGCGGAGACATACGTAACTGAAGCAACGGATAACACGGCTGGACTTACAAAGAATCAATCTTCTGATGAATAATACGGTTATGATAAAACACGGAAATCAATTGGGTTTGAAATGACTGTATGTCTGGAAGAAAGGCGAATGATCACGTGAAAGAAAAAAAGAAGAAGTATCGAAGAATATTCTGCATCGCCTTACTTGCAACTGTGGTCTTATCCGGTTGCGGTCATGTGAAAAGCGCTAAGAAGCTGATCCGCCAGGCGAAAAGAGATCATGGTGCCTGCGAGGTCATTTCCAAAAAGGAAACCGAAGAGTCAACAGAGGTTGTGCTGAAAGATAAGCTCCAGGGTTTTGAGTACACAGTCCGGAGTTACATGTCAGATATCAATATCGACGGAGCTTCCTTCGGATCATTGCCTGAGCAGCGGGACGGATTTGAGACAGCGCTGATCGACTACGTTTTATCAGAAACCCAAACGGATGTGGAAACAGTCTGTCAAAAATACGGCGCAGTATTTGACAATGAATATGCTCTGAGCCTGACAATCCCGAAGGGGGCGGATGCAAAGACCATCGGAGAAGAGGTGGCGGCGTATTTATATGCCTATAACAAAAATAACAGGATGGATGATTTCCGCCTGTCGATCCGGGATGATGAGGATAGTCCTTTAGGGAGCTGTTATCTGTCGGATGGGCTTTACCGCACGCCCCAGGAGGAGCAGATTGACGATTATAGGGATTATGCAAAGAGGCTTTTGCAGGAGACGGATAACCGCGGCGGTGAGGTGACTTTTGTCAAAAAGGAAAGCGGCACCTTTGCCGAAACAGGCCTGCCGCTGCCGCGGGTGGCAAATGTTTTGGGATCGACGTTTCCGAAGACAATGAGTGATCCGGTGATTTTTTTCTACTTTAAAACAGATCATCAGGAGTTTTATATCGCAGATTTCGTGGACAATGATACGGATACCTGGTACACAACCTTTGATCCGGAAAAAGAAAAGGGCAGGAAGAAATCACCAATCCATATCAGTTTTCATATCGGTAGTATAAGATAGAAAATTAAAAAGAGGTAGAAAGATGAACAGGATCGGAAGAAAAGGATTAGCAATTCTCTGCGGCACAGCGCTTGTGATCGGCATGCTTGGCGGCTGCGAAGCGAAGACGGAAGGCGGCGCAGACAGTGCAGCAGTAGCGCAGGCTGATGCAAACGCAGATGCAACTGCTGCGGACGCGGCGGAGAATACAGATGCGCAGGATGCAGGTGGTGATGCAGCTGCAGCGCAGGATGAAAATGCAGAGAATAAAGAAAGCGGCGACATGGCCGGGGATGACCAAGGTGCGGATGATGCCGAGGGATCGGCAGATGCAGCGCAGGCAGATGAGGGCATTAGCGCAGACGGCATGTTTGCGAAGGCTTTTGATAACGAAGAGGTCCTGAACAATGGCGGCCACTTTGTGAAAGTAGGAGAGCGGGTTTATTACCTGGTCTATGAAGAAGGCGCGCTGGACAGAATCTCGCTCTTTGGCGGCTGGCTGGATCAGACGCCGGTCGTGGGCGGAAAAGCGCAGCTTTATTTCTACGATCTGACCAAAGGAGAGAACGTTGATACCGGCAAAACCGTGACTGCCGGCAGCGGGCTTTTTGCAGGGCGTGACGGTTTTTATATGACTGTGATGAAGGACGAGTCTACCTATATGACCTGTAAGCTGGATCCTGAGACCGGAGATGTGACGGATATCGCAGAAGGACAGATCCGGGGCGTGAGCAATGACGGTAAGTATGTGGCCGTTGCGGTAACGGATAAGACCACCTATGATACATCATTCGAAGTATATGAAAACGGTGAAAAGATCGGTGAGATCGCACCGAAGGAAGATAATTTCATGCAGTACTGCGGCTGGACGGATCATGCCATGATCTGCATGGAGTGTGATTATGAATCCGGCCACAATATGCTTTATGCCCTGCCGGCAGGTAAGGATCAGACGGTTTTTAAACTGGGTCAGGTGCCGGATCCGGAAGTGGCAATGCCGAATGAGGCGGAAGTGGAACAGTTCATCAGTGAAGGCGACAACGCCTATATGAACCTGGCATATTATGAAGGAACCGGTCATTTTCTGGCAGAACAGGAAGTGGTCAGCCTGACAGGGAATCAGGAAGGCAGTGTGGCAAAGATGGAAGATGTACTGGGACAAAATGACGGTGAGGCAGATCCCGGCAATGAAGAAGCTGAGGAAGGCGCATCCACGGATCCCCAGGAAAAGATCTATCTGCAGAGTGCCGGCAACCTTGCTGCAGGTCCTGCCCTGGCGGGAGATCTGGAACTGTCTGAAAGCTACTATGGCGACCTGGTATGGCATGACAGCCCTTACAGCGCGTTTACGATCGCAAAGGATTTTGTGAGTAAGCCGGATGAGGAACTGGAAAGCAGGTCTTTTGATCAGGAGATGGTTTCCTTCGGCACTACCGCCTTTGTGATTCTTGCAGTGGGCGAGCATAAGGCTGAAGAAGATATCGGCTGGCGCATGGCTTATGAGATGAAGAACGTGCAGTATCTTTGCATTCCTTTTGGAGGAAGCGTGCTGGCAGGCGCGGAAGACAGCCAGGTAGAGGTGCTGGCAAAGACAAACTAAAGATTCGCAGTGCCCCGCAAGTCATCTCATGATGAACTGTGAATTGTGGGTTTTGATTAACATAACTAAATAGTACTTGCAAAGGCATGGGTTTTGTGATATAGTACGCATTGTAGTTAAGATGGATTGAGTTGAGTGGACCGAGAGGTCCACTCAATGTATGTATGGAGAAAGCCATGTCAAAAAGGGAACTGTATGAGGAGAAGGCAGAGCAGCTGATCATGCCGATCCTGGAAGAAAACCATTTTGAACTTGCAGATATGGAATATATCAAAGAAGCAGGCAACTGGTATCTTCGGGCGTATATCGACAAGGAGGGCGGCATCACCATTGATGACTGTGAACTGGTCAGCCGCGCTTTTTCAGATCTGCTGGATCAGGAAGATTTCATCGAAGATTCCTATATTCTTGAAGTCAGCAGTCCGGGACTTTTGCGGCCGCTGAAGAAGGACAGGGATTTTCAACGGAAACTCGGAGAGCGGATCGAGATCAAAACCTTTGCTGCCGTGGATGGCAAAAAAGAGTTTGAGGGCGTTTTGAAGAGTTTTGAAAAAGACAGTATCACCGTGGAAACCGATGACGGTGAGAAGGTATTCCAAAGAAATGCACTGGCGTTGGTTCGCCCGTATGTGGAGTTTTAGAACAAGACTGGAAAGAAAATATTTATCATTCATGCATTTGGCAGAACATAGAAAAAAACACAAGGTGAAAATTTATTAGGAGGAAATCATTATGAACACCGAACTTTTGGAGGCATTAGATCTACTGGAGAGAGAAAAGGACATCAGCAGGGAAGTCCTGTTTGAGGCCATTGAAAGCTCCCTGGTGACAGCTTACAAGAACCACTATGGCAAAGGCGTGACCGGCTGGGCGGAAAACGGCGTTGCTCATGTAGACCGCGAAACCGGTGATTTCAGGGTGTTTTCCAAAAAGGAGATCGTGGAAACAGAAGATGATGTGATGAATGACATCAACCAGATCTGCCTTGAGGATGCAAAGAAATATAATAAGGATGCACAGGTCGGTGACTTTATCGAGGTGGAAGTGCAGTCAAAGGAGTTTTCCAGGATCGCTGCACAGAATGCAAAGAATGTTATCCTGCAGAAGATCCGCGAGGAAGAGCGCAGCGTGATCTACAACCAGTTCAATGAAAAAGAGAAAAACATAGTTACCGGTATCGTACAGCGTGAGACGGATCATGGCGTAATCATCAATCTCGGCAAGATCGATGCAACCCTGACGGAGAAGGAAATGGTAAAGAGCGAGCATTTCCGTTCCGGCGAGCGCATCAAAGTTTATGTATTGGAAGTTCGTAATACCACAAGAGGACCACGTATCCTTGTAAGCCGTACCCATCCGGATCTGGTACGCCGCCTCTTTGAATCCGAGGTATCAGAGATCGCTGACGGTACGGTACAGATCAAGGCGATTGCCCGTGAGCCCGGTAGCCGTTCCAAGATGGCGGTTTGGAGTGATAACCCGGAAGTGGATCCCGTAGGTGCCTGCGGTGGTATGAACGGCAGCCGTGTCAATACTATCGTTGATGAGCTCCGTGGCGAGAAGATCGATATCATCAACTGGGACGAGAATCCCGGACAGCTGATCCAGAATGCCCTTTCTCCGGCCAAGATCATCTATGTATTTGCTGATCCGGAAGAGAAGACCGCAAAAGTCGTTGTTCCTGATTATCAGCTTTCCCTGGCCATCGGTAAGGAAGGTCAGAATGCACGTCTTGCAGCAAGACTGACCGGTTATAAGATTGATATCAAGTCTGAGACCCAGGCAGCAGATGCTCCCGGTTTCCGTCCTGAAGACTACATGGATTATGAAGATGAGTATGAAGGCGAGTACGAGGAAGGATACGAAGGCGAATACGAAGACGGCGAGTATGCTGACGGTGAGTACGCTGAAGGTGAATATGCTGAAGACGCAGAACAGGTAGCTGACGTTGATGCAGATGTAACTGAGACAGATGGCGAAGATGGAGCAGAAGGCTGACAAAGAATTGACGGACAGCACAGGTAAGAAAAAAGACCGGACGAATAAAAGAGTGCCGGAGCGTCAGTGTATGGGATGCGGCAAAAAGGGAGAAAAAAGTTCCTTTGTCCGGATCGTTGCAGATGAAGACGGACGTGCGTTTTTGGATCTGTCCGGCAAGGCCGGGGGCAGAGGCGCTTATCTTTGCAGGGATATAGCCTGTTTGGAAAAAGCAAAAAAGAGACATGCATTTTCCAGGAGTTTTCGCAAAGAGATCGATGAGCGTTTCATAGCTGAACTGGAGAAAGATTTTTTCGATATTACGAAAGTATAGAAGTTCAGTAATCCGCCGGAAAATACGAAAAGTTAGCGATTGCTAACATTTGGAACAAAGCGCATGAAAGAAAAAAAGATTCTGTCCCTGTTGGGACTTTGCAGACGGGCCGGAAAACTTGTAAGTGGCCAGGAAAAAGTGGAATCGGGCATCCGGGACGGCCAGGCGCTCTTGGTTGTGATCGCAGCAGATGCATCGGATAACACAAGGAAGAAATTCACTGACAAGTGCAGTTTTTATGAAGTACCGTGTTACTGTGTTTTTACAAAAGAAGAAATCGGACAGGCCATCGGATATGAAGAACGGGCCACGCTGGCGGTAACGGATGAAGGGTTTGCAGACAAGATCATGCAGCTTTTCGATAGTCCCTGACCGCAGAGCAGTTAGGAAGAGTGGAACGAGAGTTGGCCGTGTGCCGTGAAATACAAGAAGCAGGAGGTAGTGTAAATGGCAAAATTGAAGTTGAAGGAATTAGCCCTGGAGCTTGGGATCAGTGATGATGATGCCAAGAAGATCATGACGGACAGTGGGAGAGACGCAAAGTATACCCGCTTTACCAAGGCCTCCGCTTTATTGGATGAAGATATTGATTTCATCAGACAGCAGGCTGGATCTGCATCAAAAAAAGCAGACAGCAAAAAGCCGGCGAAGTCTGAAGAAAAGGATTCCGCAGAGAATGCAAAAAAACCTGCTAAGATGAAAAGCGCTGAAAAGCCGGTTGAAAAAGCGGAGCCTAAGGCACAGCCTAAGGAGGAAGTTAAGACGGAAGGAAAGAAGGAAACTGAGCAGGCAGCAAAGCCTGCTGTAAAAGAGGAAGCAAAAAAAGCAGCCGCACCGGCAGCTACACCGGCAGCCGCACCGGCAGCAAAGCCGGAGGCAAAACCTGCAAGGCCGGCGAATGCACCGGCAGGACAGGCTCAGAAGGCGGCTGATCAGAATGCGCCGAAGAAGAAAAAGGCGATCATTTTTGTTAATAATTCGCAGACCGGCGGTAACAGACCGCCCCAGAGAAACGGACAGCAGGCTGGCGGTAATCGTCCTGTCAGACCCGGCGGACAGCATCAGATCATCAAGCCGACTATCAAACCGGGCGCAATCCAGTCAACACCCAAGCCCCAGCCCCAGCAGCCGGTAAAGTAAAAACCTGCGCCGCAGCCACAGGCAGGTGAGCAGACAAAACCGATCGCGGCAGAACAGGAACAGGCAGCCGGCAATCAACAGAAAGCTCAGCAGAGCCAGACGATCCAGACACTTCAGCCGAAAGGAGATCTCGGACGTGAAAAAGCAAGAGACGAAAGACAGAACCGCAGTAGCGATCAGGGCCGTTCAGCAAGGAATGAAGGTCAAGGCTCTCGTAACGCAGGTGGCAGGAATTTTAGCTCTCCTGACCGTCCTTCACGTAATGATGGAGGATCGCAGGGTGGACAAAAGAAAGGTAAAGGCGGCGGCGGATTCTCTGACGGCGGCGACAAAGAAGGTCAAAAAGGCAGTGACAAGAGGCGCCTGAAAGACGGTGGAAGAAAGGGCCGCAATAATCAGATCTTTGACGAAGAAAATGAGAACACCAGCAGGAGAAACCGTGCCGGCAAGTTTATCAAGCCGGAGAAGAAGCCTGTAGTTGAAGAAGAAAAGATCAAGGTGATTACGATCCCTGAGACCATTACCATCAAGGATCTGGCTGACAAGATGAAGATCCAGCCGGCAGCGATCATCAAGAAACTCTTCATGCAGGGACAGGTTCTGACAGTGAACCAGGAAGTGGATTTTGAGACGGCTGAGAATATTGCCATCGAATATGAGATCATCTGTGAGAAGGAAGAAGTTGTCGATGTGATCGAAGAACTTCTGAAAGAGGATGAAGAAAAAGAAGATCAGATGGTACCCAGACCGCCCGTTATCTGCGTAATGGGTCACGTTGACCATGGTAAGACATCCCTTTTGGACGCCATCAGAGAAACGAATGTGACCGACCGGGAGGCCGGCGGTATCACACAGCACATTGGTGCATATACGGTCAAGATCAATGGTCAGAGTATCACGTTTTTGGATACACCGGGACATGAAGCGTTTACCGCGATGCGTATGCGTGGTGCGAATTCCACGGATATTGCCATCCTTGTTGTTGCGGCAGATGACGGCGTGATGCCCCAGACTGTGGAGGCGATCAACCATGCCAAAGCAGCAGGCATTGAGATCATCGTTGCAGTTAACAAGATCGATAAACCCGGTGCGAATGTAGACAGAGTAAAACAGGAATTGACAGAGTATGAACTGATCCCTACGGATTGGGGCGGAAGTACCGAGTTTGTACCGGTATCTGCAAAATCCCGTGAAGGTATCGATGATCTGCTTGAGACCATTCTGCTGACAGCGGAGATCCTCGAACTGAAGGCAAATCCGAACCGTATGGGTCGTGGACTTGTTATCGAGGCAGAGCTGGATAAAGGACGTGGTCCCGTTGCAACCGTTCTGGTACAAAAGGGAACGCTGCATGTGGGTGACTTCATTTCCGCAGGCGTTGCACATGGCCGTGTGCGTGCCATGGTGGATGATAAGGGACGCCGTGTGAAAGAGGCGAAACCCTCCACACCGGTTGAAATCCTCGGACTTTCCGATGTCCCCGGTGCAGGCGAGATCTTCATCGCCCATGAAAGTGATAAAGAAGCGAAATCCTTCGCGGATACTTTTGAAGCACAGAACAGAGTTAAGAAGCTGGAAGAGACCAAGTCCAAGATGTCTCTTGACGATCTGTTCTCACAGATCCAGGCAGGTAATCTGAAGGAACTGAACCTCATCGTCAAAGCCGATGTGCAGGGTAGTGTTGAGGCCGTTAAGCAGAGCCTCATGAAACTGTCCAATGATGAAGTTGTGGTAAAATGCATCCACGGCGGCGTTGGCGCCATCAACGAATCCGATGTGGTTCTGGCAAGCGCATCTTCAGCGATCATCATCGGTTTCAACGTTCGTCCGGATGCCATGGCAAAGGCAACGGCAGAGCGCGAAGGCGTCGATGTCCGTCTGTACAAGGTTATCTATCAGGCCATTGAAGATGTGGAAGCAGCCATGAAGGGTATGTTGGATCCGATCTTCGAGGAGCGGGTTATCGGACATGCGGAAGTACGTCAGATCTTCAAGGCATCTGCCATCGGAAATATCGCAGGTTCTTATGTGCTTGACGGTCGCTTCGAGCGTGATTGCAAGATCCGCATCACCAGAGAAGGTGAGCAGATCTATGAAGGTCAGCTCCAGTCCCTGAAGAGATTCAAGGACGATGTGAAAGAAGTCAAAGCAGGATTCGAGTGTGGTCTTGTATTTGACGGATTCGATCAGATGCAGGAACTCGATGTGGTTGAAGCTTACATCATGGTTGAGGTACCGAGGTAAATTTATTCGGGTATATTTTATGAGAAAAAACAGTGTTAAAAATACAAGAATCGATATGGAAGTCCAGCGTGAGCTGGCACAGATCATCCGCGAACTGAAGGATCCGCGGATCGCGGAAATGACCAGCGTAACCGATGTGAGTGTTACGCCGGATCTAAAGCAGTGCAAAGCTTACATCTCCGTGCTTGGTTCTGATGAAGAATTAAAGCAGACCATGGACGGACTGAAAAGTGCGGAAGGATTTGTGCGCAGGGAACTGGCAAGAAGGATCAACCTTCGTAATACACCGGAGATTCGGTTCATCGGTGACGGCTCCATCGCCTATGGCGTGGATATGGCCCACAAGATCGATGAAGTGATCGCTAGAGATAATGCAGCAAGACCGGCGGAAGCAGAATCTGATGACAGTGAAACATCAGAGGACTGAGCCGACAAGTGATTCGAATGATTTAGGTAGTAACAGGAATGACGGACCAAAAGATCGACATCATAAAAGAATGTGAAGGCGCAAAGAAGATCGCAGTCACGGGACATACGAACCCGGATGGTGACTGTATCGGCTCCACCATGGCACTATGGCTTTTTTTGAAAAAAGGCCTGCCGAATGCACAGTGTGATGTGATGATCGAACAGCCGGATCCTACCTATGGCGTTATTAGCGGCATTGATCAGATTGTAACGGATTATTCTGAAGATACGGTTTATGATGTGGTCTTTGTCCTGGACAGTGTGACAACCCGCTGCGGCGAAGCAGAGAAATATATCAAAACCGCAGGCAAGGTGGTCAATATCGATCATCATATGAGCAATCCCGGTGAGGGCAATGTTCATTACGTTGTGCCGGATGCATCCTCCTGCGGCGAAGTACTCTACGATCTTTTTTGCATCAAAGATGAGTATAAAAATCTGATCGATAAGGATATTGCACTGGCACTTTATATCGCGATCATTCACGATACCGGGGTGCTGCAGTATTCCAATACAGCACCAAAGACCCTCAGGATTGTAGCAGATCTGATATCCTATGGTTTTGATTTTCCGAAACTGATCGATAAAACTTTTTACGAAAATACCTATGTACAATCCCAGGTATTGGGGCGTGCGCTATTAGAAGCCTTTCCGCTTTTGGATGGTCAGGTCATGGTATCACGGATGGAACAAAAGACCATGGATTTTTACGGAGCGGTCAAATCGGATCTGTCCGGTATCGTAAATCAGCTTAGGATCATCAAGGGCGTGAAGGTGGCGATCTTCATCTATGAAGTGGGACCGACGGAGCATAAAGTAAGCCTTCGGTCATCTTCAGACGATATCAATGTGGCCACTGTGGCGACCTACTTTGGCGGCGGCGGACATATCAGGGCTGCGGGTTGCAACATTAACGGAAACTTCTATGATGTCCTGAATGCGATCATGGAACAGGTTGAGAAGATTTTGTAAATATGTAAGATCAATATGGATCATAAGATAATATTGGAATGTAACGGAACGTAACACAGGAATGTGCTCATGAACGGAATTCTCAATGTTTATAAGGAAAAAGGATATACCTCTCACGACGTGGTAGCGAAGCTGAGAGGTATTTTGCATGAAAAAAAGATCGGTCATACGGGTACGCTGGATCCCCAGGCGGAGGGCGTGCTGCCGGTCTGCATCGGCAATGCGACAAAACTATGCGGATTGCTGACAGATAAAAGGAAAGAATACGAGGCAGTGCTGCTTTTGGGGCTGACGACGGATACCCAGGATATGACAGGGACCGTGATGAGCCGGGCGGGTGAAATTGCCGATGATCTGACAGAGGAAAAGATCCATAATATCATCATGGGATTCCTTGGGAAAAGTAAGCAGATCCCTCCAATGTATTCTGCTTTGAAGGTAAACGGAAAGAAACTTTACGAGCTGGCAAGAGAAGGCAAAGAAGTGGAGAGAAAACCAAGGGAGATAGAGATCTACAAGATCGATATCAAAGAGGTCAATTTACCGAGGGTGCGCTTTTCGGTAGAGTGTTCTAAAGGAACCTATATCAGAACACTGTGTGCAGACGTCGGTGAAAAAGCAGGATGTGGCGGCGTTATGGAAAGCTTGCTGCGGACAAAAGTGGATCGGTTTATTTTGGAGGATGCGAAAAAACTATCGGAAATTGAGGCATATGCAGCAGCAGGACATGTGGATGAAATCCTGATGCAGGTGGACCATATGTTTACAGCATATCCGGCATATTGCGTGAAAGAAACCTCGATGAAAGCGGTGCAGAACGGAAATGCATTACCGACAAGCGGGATTGAATTGATGCAGAAGGATACCATATCCGATGTCTGGTCGATCGGTGATGATGTAGAGACGGAGAAAAATTCGATACAGGATAGAATGGTATCGGGAAACGGAACAACTAAGGATGAAACAGTATCTGAGGATTATGAGTCGAAAGATACCGGTCTGATTAGGATCTACGATGGTAGCGGCAGGTTCTACGGATTGTATGAGATGAAGCTGGAAGAAAAATTATGTAAACCATATAAAATGTTTCTATAGATCAATTTATAAACCATGCAAATCATAAAAGATACCACCCAATTCAATATTGATGAGCCAACAGCAGTGGCAGTGGGTAAATTCGACGGCGTCCATTTAGGCCACAAGGCACTGCTGGAGATCCTCTTTGCGCAAAAGGAGAAGGGCTTGAAAACAGCGGTCTTTACGTTTGATCCGTCGCCCGGCGCGTATTTTGCAGAAATTGCCCGGAGGAGTTTACATAATATTCATTCGGATGATGACTGGATCGTGGTCAGGGATGAGAGGATGGAGCGTCCGCATTACAGAGAATTGATGACCCGGGAGGAAAAGCGGCTGATTTTCGAACGGCTGGGGGTGGATTATCTGGTGGAATACCCTTTCCGTGCAGAGACTGCGGCAGTGACACCGGAGGATTATGTTAACCGATTTCTGATCGATCAAATGAATGCAAAGCTGATTGTTGCTGGTGAAGATGTCAGCTTTGGGAAAAACGGAGCTGGAGATGCTGGAATATTATGTAACCTTGTGGAGGAGCATAACAAAGCCGTGCATTCTGAAACAAAGATCGTAGAAAACGCTGTATCACAA
>JAFZNL010000173.1 GCA_017550925.1 Lachnospiraceae bacterium
GGCTTGTCAGTCTGCGGTATAGTTCAGCACCACTGGGCGGCATCACAAAAAGCAGGACTGCCTGCGGAAACTGTCTGCGGACTTTTTGCGCTCCCTGGATCTCAATCTCCAGGATCACATCTTTTCCTTCCGCAAGTTTTTCTTCCACAAAGGCTTTCGGCGTTCCGTAATAATGACCGCAATAGCCGGCGTACTCGATGAGTCCGCCTTCGGCGATCAGCCTTTCAAAGTCCTCATCCTTGGAAAAATGGTAATGCACGCCATCCACTTCACCCGGTCTCGGATCCCTTGTGGTCATGGAAACGCTGAGCGCATAATTGTCATGTTCTTCAACCAGTTTTTTGACCAGCGTGCCTTTTCCGGCTCCTGAAAAACCGGAGATCACGACGAGTGTACCCTGCTTATCGTTCATACGCCTGCCCTCCATATCTAAATATTTGCATTCCCAACTCGTCACCCGTTCATTCGCAAAATCGCCGCTCCGCGGCTTTCCTTTTGCTCATGGACGGGGCGCTCCGCTAATATTCGCAAATCTTCTATCTGCTGTCTGCAAGCAGCCGCAGATCTCAGCTTTGCGAATACTGCCGAGTTGGTTACTCCAAATTCTGTATTTGCTCTCTTATCTTTTCGATCTCAGTCTTCAGCTCGATGGCGCGATTTGATATATCCAGGTTATTGGATTTGGAAAGGGTTGTATTGGCTTCCCTGTTCATCTCCTGCGCCATGAAATCAAGCTTACGTCCGATGCTGCCACCTTCCTGCAGGATCTGCTTTGTGGTCTCAATATGGCTGCGAAGCCTTACGGTTTCTTCATCCACACAGACTTTGTCAGCAAACAGCGTCACCTCCATCAGGATCCGGTTATCGTCGATCTGGGTATCGGACAGAAGTTCACGCACTTTTTCGTAGATCTTGTTCTTGTACTCTTCCACGGTCTGGGGTGAACGCTCTTCGATATAGTCCACATGTTTCAGCATACCATCAAGTTTTTCCAGAAGATCTGCCCTGAGCGCTTCGCCCTCTTTGATGCGGGTCTCCACAAACATCTGTGCCGCTTCCCTGACGACTTTTTCTAAGGATTTCCAAAGCTCCGATTCATCGATCTCCACATCCTCAAGTGAGAACACTTCCGGATATCTGGATAAAACCGAAAGCCGGACATCATTCTCCAATCCGAAATGCTCGGACATTTGTTTTAAATAGCCCATGTACTCTTCGGCAATATCCTCATGATAGGTCACAGCCGCATGTCTTGCCGAAAAGTCTTCGAAGGTTATGAATACATCCACTTTTCCACGCTGGATAAACTCTTTCAGCAATCCGCGGATCGCGCCTTCGAAATAATTCAGTTTCTTCGGCATCTTGATGTTCACATCCAGATACCTGTGATTTACGGATTTGATCTCGACCGTAAAACGCCTGTCATTTTCTTCCAGCTCCGCCCTTCCGAAGCCGGTCATACTTTTGATCATTGTAGCCCCCTTTTTTCGCTTTGTCCCCCAATGGACACATACGTAGTTTATTATACGGCATACTGTCAAAATCGTCAAGGATTGGTGACGGATTGTGCCAGAAGAATACATCGCAATTATGCGGTAAAAAAGGAATTCTTCGGAATCAATGAATAAGAGCATCCTACAGCCGCACAACACGTCCGCAAAGATGCCCCCATTCATTTCAATTTATTCTCTAACATGAAACCCCATATTTTTTAGTCATCTGTCTAGAACAATCCTCAGTGCCGGCAGATTTATGACTTATTCTCCATAGCTACCAGCATGTCGGCGCCGTGCATCTTACGAAGCTTCGGCTTTTCGATCTTGCCTGTGGCGTTCCTTGGGATATCCTCAAAGAATACCTGTTTCGGTCTCTTATAGCGCGGCAGTCCCAGGCAGAACTCATCGATCTCTTCTTTCGTTGCGCTCATGCCCTCTTTGCATTCAATGATGGCTGCAGTGATCTCACCCAGACGCTTGTCAGGAACACCGATGACCGCCACGTCTTTTACCTTATCAAATTTGCGGATGAAGTTCTCGATCTGTACCGGATAGATATTCTCACCACCGGAAACGATCACATCCTTCTTGCGATCTACAAGGAAGATAAAACCGTCCTCATCCTGCATCGCCATATCACCGGTATAAAGCCAGCCATCCTTCAGGACTTCTTTGGTCGCCTCTTCATTGTTATAGTAGCAGGTCATAACACCGGGACCTTTGACACAAAGCTCGCCCACTTCGCCCTGCTGTACGATCTCATCCGCCTCGCTGACGATCTTGCATTCCCAGCGGTAGCCCGGCACGCCGATGGCACCGACTTTATGGGAGTTCTCCATACCAAGATGCACGCAGCCAGGACCGGTGGATTCGGAAAGGCCATAGTTGGTATCATACTGATGATCCGGGAAGTAATCCTTCCAGTGTGCCACCAGTGAAGGCGGAACCGGCTGAGCGCCGATGTGCATCAGGCGCCACTGGGACAGTTCATAATCATCTTTTTTCAATTTGCCGTTATCCAGCGCCTCAAGTATATCCTGTGCCCAGGGAACCAGGAGCCATACGATCGTACATTTTTCACTGGAAACCGCTGACAGGATCACGTCAGGTTTTGCACCCTTGAGGAGCACTGCCCTGCTGCCTGCAACCAAAGAACCCATCCAGTGGAATTTTGCACCGGTATGGTACAGAGGCGGGATGCAAAGGAATACGTCATCCCTGCCGGTCTCATGATGCTTTTGCTCCATCTGCGCTGCCTGTGTCAGGGACAGATGCTTATGCAAAATTGCCTTCGGGAAACCAGTGGTTCCGGATGAGAAATAGATGGCACCAAAATCATCGTCAGTCAGCGGGATCATGGGATCCTCGGAAGAACAATCCGCTACCAGCTCCAGATAGCTTTCCGCAAAGCGGGGGCAGGTATCGCCCACATAGATCAACAGCCTCCCCTTGGAAAGACGCTCTGCATTCTGCTCAATACGGCCGATGAATTCGGGACCAAATACGATCATATCAACTTCTGCCAGCTCTGCGCAGTAGAGGATCTCTTCTGCATCATATCGGAAGTTGAAGGGCACTGCGATTGCGCCGCTCTTTAATACGCCAAAATAAATAGGCAGCCACTCCAGGCAGTTATACATGATAATGGCAACCTTATCGCCTTTTTTGATCCCGCGGGAGATCAGCATATTTGCAAAACGGTTTGCCTTCTCGTCGAACACCTTCCAGGTGATCTCCCTGCGGTAAGGTTGACCCGTCGGCTCAATCAGTTCATACTCTTTCCAGCTGACTCTTCTGGTATCTTCCATTTCAGGATTGAGTTCTACCAGGGCGATCTCATCAGCATACTCTTTTGCATTTCGTCTCAGGTAATCTGTTACAGGCATTTCTTTTGTTTCCTTTCTGTGTTTATTTACCCCTCATTTATAAAAATCATGTAATTTAACGCTTCACCGCGATAAACTTAGCGCTGGCGCAGGCCATTCTTATGCGGAATGACTGCTCCTGTCTTTGCTGCCGGCTTTTGCGACTGCCAGGGTCTCTTCACTGAGCACGGAGAATGCAAGGTTGGTGGCGTGATCCGCGATCCGCTCCAGGCCGCCGGTGACATCCGCAAACAGCATACCGGCTTCCGGTGTGCAGACGCCGTCGGCAAGTCTCTGCACATGGTTTTTCTGGAGCTCCAGCTCTTTTTCATCCACCCCTTCTTCCAGGTTGATGATATCCTGCAGATGCTCCTCGCTGTTGGTATAGAACATTTCGATGGCAAACAGCAGCAAGGTATTGACCATGTTCAGCATATCGCCAAGTTCCCGCTGTGCCGACTTGGTAAAGGTGATGTTGCCCTCTTTGCACTTCACAGCCGAATCGGCAATGCCTCTTGCATAGTCGCCAATCCTCTCGATATCATTCGCCGCATGAAACAGGGAGCCTAAGCTCTTCTGGTCCTCGATCGGCAGGGTCATCTGGTTGATCTTGACCAGATAATGGGTGATCTCTGTATTCAGGTAGTTAATGTTATCTTCCACCGCATAAACTTCCTGCATATCCTCTTCATCAAGGGTGATCAGGCAGTTCATGGCACGGTTTAAATTCTCGCTGGCAAGGGATGCCATACGCTCTAACTCGTTGATGGCATTGACAACGGCGGTAGCCGGGTTAAAGAAAGCCTTCGCACCGATGAACTTGAGCTGATAGCTCTCGCGGTAACCAATCTTCTCTTCTTCTCCGGGTACTACCACATAAGTCAGTTTGACAAGATATTTGGAGAATGGGAAGATCAGCACCGTCTGTGCGATCTTGAAAATGGTATGGGCATTTGCCACGATACGTCCTGCATCTCCGGAAGAGATGGCACTGAACCATGTCAGTATCGGATCCATTGCAAGTTTCAAGAGGATATAATTCAAAATCGTTCCGATCACATTGAACAGGAAATGGATCATTGCCGCCCGCTTTGCGTCCTTGGTACCGGTGGCAGAAGCCAGCAGCGCTGATGTACAGGCACCGATATTACAGCCAAGCAAAATGAACATGGCAATCGGCAACCCCAAAAGTCCTTCCTTACACATCAAAAGCAAGATACTGACGGTTACCGATGAAGACTGGATGATGGCCGTCAAAAGCGTTCCTACGATGATGGCGATCAGCGGGCTGGTCAGGGAAGAAAACAGATCGATCACTCTCGGATCCGTCTTTAAGCCCGACATGGAACTTGACATGGCATCAAGTCCTGTAAACAGCACACCAAAGCCCATCAGGATGGACGCGATCTTTACAAAGGTTGTTTGTTTTTTGGAAAACATGACCACAAGCACGCCACTGAGAAGGAATACCGGTGCGTACTTGGATAGATCAAAAGAAACGAGCTGGGCGGTAACGGTGGTACCGATGTTGGAACCGAAGATCACGCCCGCTGCCTGATACAGTGTCATAAGTCCGGAGTTAACAAAAGAAACCACCATAACCGTACAGGCTGATGATGACTGGATGATCGCCGTGAAAAGCAATCCGACCAGCATACCCGTAAAGGTGTTCTTGGTGAAGAACTCCAGGATCTCCCTGAGCTTGGCACCTGCTGCTTTCTCGATGCTCTCGCTCATCATTTTCATGCCCAGGAGGAAAAGTCCCAATCCTCCGAACAAAGCTAATAGTGTTTCAGCGTTCATAATTCCCTGCTTTATGATCTAATTTTGTTTTAATACATAAATCGCATACACAGTTATTTTATCTGAAATCACCAAAACTTACAAGAACAAATTTATATACAAGACAACCCACGGATGAACAGGTATACATAATATAACAACGCTGTTTCAAAACCCATTTATTTCTTTACATTTATCTTCATTATAGTTAACATAACGCTTATCCGAAGAAGCAAAATCCACATCATTCAGTTTACATAATAGAAAAAAACCGCCTATCTCAGATTCATTTAGTTTACATAAATTTACTGGAGCAACCAATCTGAAGATCCTCTGGTTTACATAAATGCAATCAAGCGCTCCTGCTGCCTAAAAAAGCATTCCATCCATTAAAACAGCATTAAAACAGCAACGAAGATGAAACACATCACATCATTTAAACAGCAATAAAAATGAAATATATCCCTCTTCGTCCGCCGGCACATCTTCTCTTTGGAATCCCAATTTTTTCAAAAGGCAAATACTGGCTTCATTTTCCGGATGACACCTGCTCCTGACACCCTTCCACTCGAATCGTTCTTTCACATAGGAAATGATCGCGTCGCATACCTCAAAGGCGAGCCCCTTCCCCTGTTCCTGCTTCCGGATCATAAATCCCAGCTCCGGGAAGTCCGCATCCTCTTTTTGCTCAAAACCAGCCCTGCCGATCAGACGACCACGTAGGTCTGCGATGATCCACATACCAAATCCATAGAGTCCGTAATGCCACTTGATGTAATCCCGGGTATAAGAGCGTTCCTCATTCTTATCTTCATAGAGGTCTTCCATGTAACGGGTGATCTCCGGATCCCGATAGATCTCATAAAGGCCGTCCACATCTGTTTCGCAAATCTCGCGGACAATGGTTCTTTCTGTCCGAAGGATCTCCATAGGATAGCCGCACAGCCTGGCATCGATCATATCCAGATAAGCATCTTCTACCTGCTCTGCATCTTCCAAAACAAAAGGATACCCGGATAGATCATGTCCGGGTATCGGCAGGCA
>JAFZNL010000174.1 GCA_017550925.1 Lachnospiraceae bacterium
GAGAATGTTTATTATATGGGACTGTTGCATGATATCGGCAAGATCGGCGTGCCGAACGAGATCATCAACAAGCCCGCCCGCCTGACGGATGATGAGTATGGCGTCATTAAAAAGCATCCTATGACGGGATTTGATATTTTGGCAGAGATCAAAACAAGGCCGGACCTGGCAACGGGTGCCAGATGGCATCATGAGCGGTATGATGGCAGCGGTTATCCTGATCATAAAAAAGGAGCGGATATTCCCCTTCACGCCCGGATCATCGCCGTGGCCGACAGCTACGACGCCATGACCTCCAACAGAAGTTACAGAAAATTCCTGCCCCAGGATGTGGTGCGGGATGAGATCGAAGTAAATATCGGTACCCAGTTTGATGAAAAGCCGGCAAAAGCAATGCTGCAGATCATCGAAGAGGATACCGAATACACGCTTCATGAGTAAATAATGATATCGAACAAAAGACGCAGATCAGTACGATACTACAAACTCATCTGTATGCTCTCCATCCCCTCAGGCCAGTCCGGATGCGCGATGGCAAAGACGTGGTGCATCACCCGGTCATCCTTTGACTGAAATTCCTTATAGGTATAGGGGAGATCCATTTTTTCCAGTTTAAACTGCAGCTTGCGGTTTTCTCCCAGCATCATATCCTGATCGCCGGTGGTCAGCACCAGGGGCGGGCAGCCATAAGTTGCGATGGCTTCGCTCAGGTCATAGATAAAATGTGGCAGTTCGTTTTTTCTGTCAAAATAGTATCCCGCAAATTTCTTCGGGGAATCTTCAAAGGCGCCGCAGATCATATGGACTTTGCTGACGGTAACAGGCACGGAGCCGGGCAGTCCGAAGTCCTTCTTTGCTTTCTTGCTGTTTACCAAAATCCCTGTCAGTAAAGCCAGGTAGCCGCCGGCGGAATCTCCGATGGTATAGATGGTTTTCACATTTTTATCCTGCACGATGAAACGGATGGCAGCAAAAATGTCCTCCATCTGCTGTTTCAGTCCGCCCTCCGGCATCAGGGTATAATCAATATTGACGACCATAGTTCCCGACTGCTGTGCCAGGAACATGCCAAAGCGCTTATCCAGCAGCTTGGTCCCGTAAACGAAGGCGCCGCCGTGGATGAGAAGGTAGGCTTTTTTTCCGGCATTCAGCATGTCATTTTCGGCGGCGGCAGGAATATAATAATCCAGCGCATGCTTTCCGTCATAGCGAATATCTGCTTCAACCGTCACATCTTCCGGATAGGTCTCCGTTTCCAGACGCGGCGTATCAAAGGCGATACAGTTTTCAATGAATTGCTTTCTGAAACGTTCACAGATCATATGTCGTAACATGGCATAACCCTCCCCGGTCACTATTGTATTACGATGCAGAAATCCGAAACTGCTGATTCTATTTTACCTGTTTATACGCAAAAAGTCACTTCATATTTACGGTTGCATGATTTTATATTTTACTCGCAGTATCCGTTCCAGCGATGCTTCCAGTCTTTCTTTCGGGATCGTTCCGTCTTTGATGGCAGCTAAAATCCCCTCATAAGCAGCCGGAAAATCCTTCGGCATCAGGATCATATCGCACCCGGCTTGAAAGGCTTTCAGGGCAGCCTGCGCACTGTCGTAATGATCCGTGATCGCACCCATCTGCATGGAATCGGTGATGATGATGCCGCCATAGCCGAGTTCTTTGCGAAGGAGCCCGTCCACGATGGTTTCCGAAAGGGTGGCCGGCGTATTATCGGCGAGGACATTCGGCAGGCTGATATGGCCCACCATGATAAAATCGGCATTTCCGTGATAATCCCGGAAATAGGGCACGAGTTCATTTTCCCAAAGCTGGGCCAGCACTTTTCCGGAAACCGCAGTCCCTGTATGGGAATCTGCCGTGGTATCGCCATGGCCCGGGAAATGTTTATAGCAGGTCAGGATCCGATGCTGATGAAGGCCATCCGCAAACATGGAGGCAAGATTTGCCACGGTTTCTCCGTCATTTCCGAAGGAGCGGTTGCCGATGACTTCATTGGATGGATTGGTTAGGACATCCGTATCCGGCGCAAAGTCCGTATTAAAGCCGAGGTCATACAAATAGCTTCCGATGGTATCACCTGCGGCCAGAGCATTTTGCGGTGTCCCAAGGTCGATGGCAGGTCCGGGGTTGGTCACGCCGAAAGCAGGATTATCAGCCACTCTTGCCACGCGTCCACCTTCTTCATCAACGCAGAGAAAAAGCGGAAGATGAGTCTGCTCGATCATATAGGACTGGGCGCCGGTAAGCATATCTTTGGTCTGCTCCGGGGTTTCTAAATTAGTGGCAAAATAGATCAGTCCGCTTACCGGGTATTTTGTCAGGGCCGCCTTGGTCATATCACCGGTCTGCGTGACGTTATCGACGCCGGTAAGAGCCTCCGGCGTAATGATAAAAAGCTGCGCCGCTTTTTGTTCGTCTGTCATGGATGCGATCATCTGCAGGATTTCCGTATCATCGTCTGGTTCAGTCACTACGCCGGAAACAAATCCGTTTTCCGTGGAATAGACGGTTGCTTTATCATCTGTCTTTGATTCAGACGCGTTGCTGTCATCACCGCCATCCTCGTTTGCAAACTCGATATCCTGATCGTTGTTTTCATCCATAAGATCGTCGTTGTCCGGGCCGTTGTTTTCTGTGCTGTTTGCATTGCCGTCCTCTGCACTGCCGGTTGCGGACTGCGTATCTGAAGCGGGCGATTCATCAGATGGATCCGACTGCTCAGAAGCTTTCCCGGGATCTACATCTGCGGAAAATGCGGAATCCTCATTCGGAGCGTCTGTGCTGCCGGCATCCGGCACCGCTTTTTTCACGGTGCATCCGGACAGGAGCAAAGCGCAGGAAAGTGCCCAAAAAAGGCGGGCCGGCTTTATTTTTTTATATAAATATTCTGATCGTTTAAACATGCATTCATCATAGCATTTTGCGGTCGAATTCACAACAAGTATTCATCTCTTTTCACTACCCAAGAAGGCTCAGCCGTGGTACAATAAAGGCAGTTTTTGCAACCAAATGCCGTAAAACAGGGTGTTTATGACAGATGACGAAATCTGTATGGAAATACAGAGCCATTATATACTTATAGATTTAGGAGGAAAACGGCATGCCGAAATTCGAAAACATCAATGATCTTGTGGGAGTACCGACAGATTTACAGAATAAACAGGAGGATATCAATACCTGGAATAACCTGTCTTTGGAAGATAAGATCGTCCAGGTTGATTCTCTGGTCCTTGCGGCTGATTATGCGAAGAATCAGGAAAAGAAGGAAGAGCTCTTGCAGTATAAGAGCAATCTGGTAAAATACTACCTCGGCGAGGAAATGACCGCAGAGGAATTTGCCGCATTTGAGAAGGCACTGACAGACGATCCGTCAAAAAAGGAAAAACTTGATACGATCGCAAAGGAGAAGAAGTTCGATGCGATCAAACAGGAGAAAGAAACGCTTGTTAATCAGGTCTTTGGCAGGGAACTTGCTGAGTTTAATCATTATAATACCGTGGTGGATGTGCCTGAGCACTATAAGCATTCATCGTCATTGCAGGGCGTCTGGCAGAAGTCAGATCTGAACGGAAAAATGCTCAACATCGATTCCGTGATCATGACGATTCTTAACGCTTATAGTACCGATCATCTGAAGGAGTCTTATGAGATCAAAGGTACGCTGCTGAAGCATTACCTGGGACAGGGTATGTCTGATGACGAATTTGCAGCCTTTGAAAAAGCGCTTTCTGAAGATCCAAAGAAGAATAAGATGTTTGATACCTTCGTGAAGGATTTTGACTCCAATGAGATCCAGAGAGAAAAGGATACACTTACCAAGGCGCTTTTCGGAAAAGAACTGGCCACGATGCGCCGTCAGAAAGATGAAAATGCGAAGGTACCAACAGAGAATGAGCTGAAAGAGGCTGCCGAAAAAACGGAAAAACTGCTGAAAAGACCTTTTCTGAGAAGCCACCGGGAATCGTTAACAAAGAGCTATTTGCGGCAGGAACAAGAAAACGCAAAAGAAACAATAAAAAAAGCACAGGCTAATTTGGGGCTGGCGGTTCCGAACCGTGCCGCAAACGGTCCGCAGATGAAGAATCCCTTTGCAAATCAGGAGGAGGAAAAAGAAGCACAATATAAGGCTGCGGCGCAGATCGTGGCTTCCCAAATTTTCCCGCTCAAATCGAAGAAGGATGCCGCTATTTTGGATATGGGTTCATTGTTAGAGGAGGACCGTA
>JAFZNL010000175.1 GCA_017550925.1 Lachnospiraceae bacterium
ATCTCTCAGGCCTGGTCAATAGCCTTACCGATATCATGACGCATATATTTGTTCTCGAAGCTGATCCACTCCGTTGCTTCGTAAGCTTTTTTCCTTGCTTCCTTCAAGGTATCGCCAAGGGCTGTGATGCCAAGCACACGGCCGCCGTTTGTTACGATCTGTCCGTCCTTCTCGGAAGTGCCAGCATGGAAGCAGAAATAATCATCCTTGCCGTCAAAAGCTTCAAAACCGGTGATGGGATAGCCTTTCTGATAGGATACCGGATATCCGTCGGATGCAAGGACCACGCAAACTGCTGCGTTATCCTCAAATTCTACGTCAATCTGGTCCAACGTCCCATCAATACAAGCATCGACAACATCGATGATATCGTTCTTCATGCGGGGCAGCACAACCTGCGCCTCAGGATCACCGAAACGGGCATTGTACTCCAGTACCTTCGGACCATCTTTTGTCAGCATCAGGCCAAAGAAAATGATCCCCTTAAACTCTCTGCCTTCACTTCTCATGGCATCCACTGTTTTCTGGAAGATCTCTTTTTGGCAGATTTCATCGATCTCTTTGGTATAGAATGGGCTCGGTGAAAAAGTGCCCATGCCGCCGGTGTTCAGACCGGTATCGCCGTCGCCTGCCCGCTTATGATCCTGGGCAGAAGACATAATGCGGATGGTTTTGCCGTCTACGAAGGAAAGGACAGATACTTCACGTCCTGTCATGAACTCTTCGATGACCATGCGGTTTCCGGCACTGCCGAACTTCTTATCCTGCATGATGCTTTTCACACCTTCGATGGCTTCTTCCTTGGTTTGGCAGATCAATACGCCCTTGCCGAGAGCCAGTCCGTCAGCCTTCAGCACGATGGGGAAGGATGCGGTCTCCAGATAAGCCAGTGCTTTCTCGGGATCGTCAAAGTTTTCATAGGCCGCTGTGGGGATGCCGTATTTTTTCATCAGATCCTTGGAAAAGGCCTTGCTGCCTTCCAGGATCGCAGCGTTCTTGCGCGGTCCGAATACACGAAGTCCTGCCTCTTCAAAGGCATCCACAGCGCCTGCTGCCAGCGGATCGTCGGGACCAACGATGGTCAGGTCGATCTCTTTTTCCTTTGCAAAGGCTACCAGTTTATCAAATTCCATCACGCCGATGGGCGCACACTCTGCGATCTGTGCGATCCCGGCATTACCGGGTGCGCAGTAGAGTTTGGTCACTTTGCTGCTTTTCTTTACGCTCATGGCGATTGCGTGCTCGCGGCCACCGCCGCCGACGATCAGAACTTTCATAATTTGCTCTCCTTTTTCTTTTTTTATTGGTTAGTTTTAGTCCGCGTCGCCCCTTGGTAATCTTTCTCAGATTCAGTTTTCGATTCGTAACAGTCCCGGAAATCTCCGCAGCCTGCTCATCGATTATTACTCAATTACTCGTCTGAGGTACGCCCATCATCAGATGATGTCAATTCCCTTCTCGCCGCTTACTACCTGTCCCGCTACGAAGGCGGCCTCACCGGCTTCTTTCAGCGCCGAAAGGGTTTTGTCAGCATCCGCCGGATCGACCGCGATCATCATGCCGATGCCCATGTTGAAGGTATTGTACATCATCTGCTCATCGATGTTGCCTTCTTTTGCAAGGAGATCGAAGATGGCCGGTACTTTGTAGCTGTCTTTTCTGACCTGTGCGCGAACGCCTTCGGGGAGCATTCTCGGGATGTTCTCATAAAAACCGCCGCCGGTGATGTGGCTGCAGCCTTTGATGGTCACGCCGGCGTCCTTGACTGCCTTCAGAGCTTTGACGTATATTTTGGTGGGTGTGATCAGGGTTTCGCCCAGGGTCCCGCCCAACTCATCATAGTATTTATCCAGGTTTTCTTTGGTCATCTCAAATACTTTTCGTACCAGGGAAAAGCCGTTGGAATGTACGCCGGAGGAAGGAAGGGCAACCAGGGTATCGCCATCCTTGATAGTCTGTCCGGTGATCATGTCTTTTTTATCTGCAACGCCTACCGCAAAACCTGCCACGTCGTATTCATCCTCAGGCATCAGTCCCGGATGTTCTGCGGTCTCGCCACCCACCAGGGCTGCGCCTGCCTGTCTGCAGCCTTCCGCTACGCCGCTGACGATGGCAGCGATCTTTTCTGGATAGTTTTTTCCGCAAGCGATATAGTCAAGGAAAAACAGGGGTTCACCGCCAGAGCATGCGATGTCATTGACACACATTGCTACTGCATCGATGCCAATGGTATCATGTTTATCCATCAAAAACGCAAGTTTCACTTTGGTACCGCATCCATCCGTACCGGACAATAGCACCGGCTCATCCATGCCTTTGATGGCTGAAAGGTCAAAAGCACCGGCAAATCCACCGATTCCGCCGAGGACTTCGGGACGCTGCGTCTTTTTGATGTGTTCTTTCATCAATTCGACGCTGCGGTATCCTGCTTCAATGTCGACACCTGCTTTCTTGTAATCCATGTGGGTTCCTCCTCCTTTTCTCACATACACACTTACTGGTTCTATTATTGTTGGTTCTATTATTGTTGGTTCTATTTACTCCGCGTCTCCCCTTCGTTTCCGGTGCGCCGCTCACTGATTTTTTACGATTTAATAATTCTCGTAACCTACTTCCTTCAGTCTTGCATCCTTCGCTACCACAGCATCTTTCATGGATGCAGAGTAGTCTTTGAGTTTCTGCAGAAGGTCTGCATCAGAAGTAGCAAGGATTTTTGCCGCCAGAAGGCCGGCATTTTGTCCGCCGTTGATGGCTACGGTTGCTACCGGAATGCCGCTGGGCATCTGTACGATGGAATAAAGAGAATCGCGTCCTCCCAGGGATGTGGTATGCATCGGGATACCGATGACGGGCATCGGAAAGATAGCCGCGCACATACCCGGCAGGTGTGCTGCCATGCCTGCTCCCGCGATGATCACTTTATAGCCTTTTTCCTCTGCTCCTTTTGCAAATGCAAAAAACTCATCCGGTTCACGGTGTGCCGAGATGATATGCATCTCAAAGCTGATCCCCAGCTCCTTTAAAACATCTGCTGCTTTTTTCATGATGGGCATATCTGAATCAGAGCCCATAACGATTCCTACCTGTGGCATTTCTTTTCCTCCTAAATCAAACTGATATTTCGCTCCATAGTTGTGGAACGGTCATTCACTAATTGATTACCAAATATCATTTATAGACATGAAACCAATAAAATTTTACGCATCCAGCTGTTCATTCAGCATATCGCATCCTGCAAGCACGAATCTCCCGTTTTCCAGGATCTTAACTTCGCTGCCATCCGCCCGGATTCCGCAAAGAAGTCCTAATTCATCAAAGGGGATGGTAATATCCGTGTGGCACTGGAAGTAGGCGCTAAGCTTGGTCTCTTCGTCCTTACTCTTTCTGTTTAATGAGCACTCATTATCCTTTGCTACGATCTCTTTTCCATCCGGGTTATAGACTCTGTTGTCTTCCTCATGGGAATAGCAGGTATCACCCAGGGCAAGATGCGGTCCTGTCTTTTCCGCGATCAGGATCGGAAGTCTGTCCTCGATCCCGTAGGTCCTTGCCATACGATAGGCTGTGGTATTGGTCCCGATGGCAAATTCCCCGATGGGCAGTGTCTTATGATGACTTAAGATCTCACTTTCGATCAGATCTCTTCCCTTTGCCGGATCCTCAAAATTTGCACAGCCGTAATCGGTCACTTTTCCGTCTGTAACCGTTGCGACTGCTGTGTTGCTGGAGGACCAGTTCACCTTTTTGTTCGTCGCGTCCCCCGGATTGACTGTCGCTGTCAGATAGCAGTTCTCCTTGGTGGATCCGGAAATCTTCAGCGTTGCGCTGGATTTATTGAGCGTAATACCG
>JAFZNL010000176.1 GCA_017550925.1 Lachnospiraceae bacterium
CTTTTCCCATACAAAGGCGTTCCTTGGCTATTGCGCCATCGTGATCCTGTTTCACCATGCCTCGCAGCGGACCTGCGCACCCTGGCTGATGCCGACCAAGATCCGTCACGGCCTGGACCTTTTTGTCTTTGCCGGATACCTGTGTGTGGCAGCCTTCTTTTTCTGCTCCGGTTACGGCGTTTATACGGCGCATTTCAAGGAAGGATTTTTTGACCATTACCTGCGGCGCAGGATCATGCCGGTCATCACACCCATGGTTATCATGTGGCTGGTCTTTTTTGCAATTGAAAAAGTAAGAAAGATCCCTGTGGAAAAACCGGTGTGGCTGGGCACCTATAATTATATCTGGTATGTACCGGCAATGATCTATCTCTACGCCCTGTTTTATCTGTGCTTTAAGATCATAAAAAAAGACCGCCTTTCCATGGCGGTCATGATTATCGGAACGATGCTGCATTTTGTTTTATGTATGCTCTTTGGCCCCGGCACCTGGTGGTACAATACGCCGTTTATGTTCGTGCTGGGCATCGTGGCAGCGCGTCATAAAGAGGGAATGCTGGCCTTTTTCAAAAAGGCATATCCGCTGTGGCTGATCCTGTCTTTTGTGATCACCCTATGCGGATTTGTATTCTCCAATTATTACGGAATGGCCATTGTACTCCTGGGCGGTCATTATACGGATGCGGGACATTTCTGGGGTGAACTGATCGGACAGCTGATCAGTGCAGCGACCTTTGTCTGGTTTATTTTGCTGGTGGGCATGAAAGTTCGCATCGGCAATCCTGTGCTGAAATTCCTCGGAACATTTACACTGGAGTTCTACCTTGTACATCCTTTGTTTGTCCAGCTCTTCGGGTTTGCCTTTGTCAACGATATGACGAAGCCGATCTTTTATATCAAAAATCAGTTCCTGTATGTCCTGCTGTCAATTTTGCTGACGGTTCCCATTGCATACGGACTGCATCTTCTCATGACGCGTATCTGGAAAAAAGAAAAATCGAAAACTAGTCAGAAAGTCTCTTAAGAGCCCCCACTAATTCTTCCTTCTTCAGCAGCAGATGCGTCGTATCTACCAAAAATCTGCGGTAGATCTCCATGCTTTCCCGTTTGATGCCCACTCCGTGATTACTGTGATAATACTCGCTGTCAACCGGAAGGCAGACGCTTACGGCTTTTCCGAATTTTCTATACTCATCCGTTTCATCCCGCGTCATGCCCAACCGGATTTTTCCGATCTTATCAAAGTAGGAAGCATTTTCGATCTTTTTATAGATCTTTTTTGCAAGCTTTTTACGATCCTTCCGGTATTCCATGCTGACGGCGTAATCGTCAACGCCGCAGTTATCCGTAATATCAAGCGTAATAAAGCAGGGCTTTGCCGCAGGACATTTTTCCTCCAGATATTTCGCAGTCATCCTGGCTCCACGGTTGCCGGACTCTTCATCACCGGTAAAGGCAACGATAACCTGCTCCGGGAGCTCATCTGCAAGCATCATTTCCACCAGGATGTGGTTTGTGATCGCATTGTCCAGTGTTCCCCTGCAAGTATCCTCATCCCAAAACGGTCTTGTTATCTGTCTGACTGTATCTATATGAGAGGACAATACGATCACGCGCCCATCCAGGTTTTCAGGTTTCTCCTTCGAATACAGGCTGACAAGCGGGAGTGACGTTTCCTGATACAAAGACTCTGCCAATTGCTTTCTGATCACATCCAGCCTCTGACTCTCACCTGAAATAAATGCCTTCCCATCATCATGGTTGATGGTCTCGATCAGCTCTTTTCTTCTTAATAAAATATTCATGCCCGGTCTCCTTTCATCCGAATTTCACAGTGGTTTCATCTGTCAGTAGTTTAGCTTACAAACAACTTATCCGCAATCAACTTGAGGTTGATTCAGTCATTTATGGTGTTGTTCATAACGGACTTTAACACTCATAGCATGGAAAACTTTGTTCTTATTCATTTCATGGCTTTTAAGAGTTTTTGGTTTTGTTCTCTGGTTATATATGGAAAAACATTTTAGAAAGGTGTTTTAAGCTAATACACAAATTATTTTTGCGCGATCAGCGATTTGTGCAAGTAAATCGTC
>JAFZNL010000177.1 GCA_017550925.1 Lachnospiraceae bacterium
GTGTGCAGGCTGTCCTCACAGGGCTTCCTTCTATGCAGTGAAAAAAGCCATGGCAGGGGAGAAGACCTATTACTGTGGCGATATCGGCTGCTATACTTTAGGGAACGCCATGCCACTTGATATGGTGGATACATGCCTTTGCATGGGCGCCGGTGTGACCATGGCACAGGGATTTTCCCATGTGGACAGCGAGGGCAAGGCCTTTGCATTTATCGGGGATTCCACCTTCTTTGCATCGGGGATCACCGGCGTGGTGAACGCGGTCTTTAACGAAGCGGATATCACCATCTGTATTTTGGACAATTCCACCACGGCCATGACAGGTCATCAGCCCCATCCCGGAACGGGCATAAACATGATGGGACATCAGGTGGGCAAGATCAGTATTGAGAAGGTTTTGGAAGGCATTGGACTTGCAAAAGTGATCACCGTCAATCCCTTAGAGCTTGATAAGGCAATTGCAGCGGTGAAAGAGTGCGCTGCCATCAAAGGCGTGAAGGCGATCATTTTTAAATCACCCTGCATAGCCATTGAAAAGTCATCGAAAAAATGCACGGTAAAAGACAGTTGCATCGGCTGCAAAAAATGCATCCGGGAGATCGGATGTCCGGCCCTGACGTTCGCAGACGGCAAGGTTGTGATCGATGCGGCGCTTTGCACGGGCTGCAATTTATGTGCACAGGTTTGTCCTGTGGCTGCGATCGGAGGTGAGGGCAATGAATAAAGACATACTCATCTGCGGCGTCGGCGGCCAGGGAACCGTGCTGGCATCGCGGATCATAGCGGCAGCGGTCATGGCGGAAGGGAATACGGTCCATTCTGCGGAGACCATCGGCATGGCGCAAAGGGGCGGCCCTGTCACCAGTCACGTGCGGATCGGACAGGAAGCTTATTCACCCATGATACCCCACGGGAAAGCGGATCTGATCATCGGCTTTGAGCCGGCAGAGGTGCTGAGGAATATCGGGTATCTGTCAAAAGACGGACTGGCGGTTGTCAATACCACCGCTGTGAAACCGGTCACCGCATCCCTGGCGGACACGGGCTATGACGGAACCCAGGCAACGCAGTACCTTGGGGAAAATGTGAGTTGCATTTTTGCCGATGGACAGAAGGAATGTGAGCAACTGGGATCAGTAAAGTTTTTAAATATCCTGCTACTTGGCATTGCGGCCGGATCCGGGTATCTGGGAATCCATAAGGAGACCATGATCAGTGAGATCGAAAAGCGGGTACCGCCCAAATTCAAGGATGCCAATATTCAGGCATTTTTGCGGGGTTATGAAGTGGGAGAGGCGAAACAGGATTAAATGTTCCGGTAGTGCATAATCCGGTGTGGAAACCGGAGTCGAAAAAGTGATAATGAATTGATAGTGTAAAGTCCGATATGAAAATACGGTGCGAAAATTACTGATAACTTATGAGGAGGAGAAAATGAAACTCAATGAAACACAACTGCAACAGGTGGATGCGCAGATCAAGAGATTGTTAGCATGTGATAACTATTACGGCAAGATGTACAAAGAGGCAGGGATCAGTGGCGTATCCTCCCAGGAGGATTTTGAAAAACTTCCCTTTTCCAGCAAGGCAGACCTGAGAAACGCCTATCCGCTGGGGATCCAGGCTGTTCCGGATGAAGAAGTGGTGCGTATCCATTCCTCATCAGGTACGACGGGAAAACCGGTCATCATCCCCTATACCGCAAAGGATGTGGACGACTGGGCAACCATGTTTGCAAGATGCTATGAAACAGCTGGGATTACAAATAAAGATAGGATCCATATCACCCCGGGCTACGGTCTTTGGACAGCCGGCATCGGTTTCCAGGCAGGCTGCGAAAAACTGGGTGCCATGGCCATCCCCATGGGTCCCGGCAATACGGAAAAACAGCTGCAGATGATGGTGGACTTAAAGTCTACCGTACTGTGCGCAACCTCATCTTATGCATTGCTTCTGGCAGAAGAGATCGAAAGAAGGGGCATGAAGGATGAGATCTATCTGACCAAGGGCGTCATCGGTTCGGAGCGCTGGAGTGAAAAGAAGAGAGAATATATCCATGATAAACTCGGTATTGAACTGTATGATATCTACGGACTGACCGAGATCTACGGACCGGGTATCGGCGTCAACTGCGATAAGCAGACCGGTATGCATTACTGGGATGATTATCTGTATATCGAGATCATTGATCCGGTCACCGGCGAAACCGTGGAAGACGGCGAGGAAGGCGAGATTGTGATCACCACACTTGTGAAAGAAGGCGCACCACTGATCCGTTTCAGGACTCACGACCTGTCCCGCATTATCCCGGGTGAATGCCCCTGCGGTTCCAAATATCCGAGACTGGATATTATCCGCGGCAGAAGCGATGACATGTTCAAGGTACACGGCGTGAATATGTTCCCCAGTCAGGTGGAAGAGTTACTGGGACAGATCGACGGTGTTTCCAGCGAATACAATATCAACATCGCCCATGACGATGAGATCAACAAAGATGTGATCCTGATCACGGCTGAGGCCGAGGGCAGGGTAAACTTTGAAAAGACAGGTAAGCAGATCCGGGATGCATTTAAGTCCAAGATGAATGTCACGCCCCGTGTGACTGTGGTTCCCCTCGGAACCCTGCCGCGTTCGGAAAAGAAGACCCAGCGTGTCTTTGACCACAGAGAAGAGTAAGGCTTTATTTGGTATATTACGATTGACCGGAAACATTAATCTTATGTTAGTGAAATACTTCGGAGGAAGACCATGGGAAAACAAAGGATACTGAAAAAGCTGTTTCAGACTGCGGCATTACCACTTTTGACGGCCGCTGTTTTATGCCTGCCTGCAAAAGTGCAGTCCGGGCTCGGACTGATGGAGAATGCATCTGCCAAGGATTATGGCAGCGACAGTGTGCTGGAAGGATATGTTTCACAGGATTATCTGATGAAGCTGCCCGGCGGCGAGAAAACTTATTTTTTCACTAAGATTACGCTGGATGAAGCCGAGGGTGTGTCGGTTGATAACGACAACAGTTATTTTGAATACAAAGATGGTAATATCTGGCGTAAGATGGACAAATATGAGTGCTTTCAAAGCAACAAGCAGTATCGATACAGATTGACTCTGAAGGGGCAGTATGATGTTTCCTTTAAAAAGGGACTCCAGTTGAAGATCCGCCAAACCGATATGACCAAAACGATCGGTGACATGGCGTTGATCAAGGATTATGCCGTAACCTGGATCCAGAGCAATGAATACTATAATGTTTTCTTTTCTCCGGAGCTGACAAGCGGATATGCGACTGCCAGCAACTGGGATGACCGGGACTATCTGGATAAAGAGATGACATCTCTTTTCCCGGACGAAAGCGTACGCACCGCTATAGCAAAAGCGATCGGTGTCAATGCGAATGGGAATCTTTCAAAATCGAAGGCCGAGACAGTAACGGAACTGGATCTGACAATTTCAGGTTATTCATATGATGGTGCAGATGCCAACTGTGACTGGCTGGACTGGTTTCCGAATCTTCACAAACTGACTTTGAATTTTAACGGATATGATAGCAAAGATATCAACTTGCAGAATCTTCAGATCTGCGGCCTTTGGGATGTGACGATCAAGAATTATAACGGAACCACTCTGTATCTGCCTGAGACCGTAAGGTTTCTTACACTGAATAACTGCAAGAAATTCAATAATCCCTCTAATTGCCTTGAAAACCTTAAGAATCTCAGATATCTGTACATGGATCAGGTAGCCAGTACAAAGTCCGTGGATCTGTCCTTTGGAAATACCCCGTACCTTACCGCTATTTATCTGAAGAAACTGAGTGGCATTCAGGCGGTTACGCTGGCAAAGGCAGAAGGCTATACATGGGATCACAGAGACATTGCCTATCTTTCCCTCAAGAGTTCAGACGATCTGAAATCTTTTTATGCCCCTGTGGGAACCAGGTTCGGCGCCTTAAATCTGGATTATAACAAGAATCAGACCATGGCGTATATCAGCGGGTGTACGATTACGATGCTGGATGGTTACAGATATTCAATTCCGGCTTTCCATATTTCTGATTGTCCGCTTCTGGCTACTATATATGCGAAAAATACCATCATGGACAGCGGATCTACTTTTGAGATCCTGAATGGTAAACAGACAACCCTCAATTTTCAAAGTGAGAACTGCGCGCCGATCTTCATGGAAGGATCCTTATTTCGTTTGGACAATCTGAAAGAGCTGGAAAGTCTTGTCCTTCCGACAGGTAATGGTGCATTTAAGATAGATGTGTGCCAATGTGGCCTGAAGTCATTTAGCGTAACAGAGGGTTATGTCAAACCGACGGTCAGTCAGATGGGTTGTTCCTATACGAAGATGGGAGAAGGCAATCCGGTCCTGGACCTTGGGGATTATATCGTGCCGGCCGATGGCTGGGTTTTGAACGCGAGAAACTGCGGGATCCAGGCATATAAACCATGTGGAAAACCTTCCTATCTGGTGCTGAGCGATAATGAATCTCTGACCAAACTGGAGCTGACAGGAGATGACCTGGCAGAGGGGGCAAAGCTGGATTGTAAAGGATCCGGGATCAAGACCCTTTTCCTGCATGATATAAATTTAAAAGAACTTTTATCCGGAAATATGAAGAAACTTGAAACGGCAGCGTTTTCGAATGTCAGTGGACTGACCGTAATGTCCTTTGAAGATTGCACCGCATTAAAGAGCCTGGATGCCAGTGGTGTGATCGGACTTAAAACGCTGAAAGTCGGTGGCTGTACAGCTCTTTCCAGTTTGAAATTAGGGAATGCGGATACACTGACCAGCCTGTTGACGGAGGGGTGCACCAATCTGACAACTCTGAATACTGCAGCCCTGGGCAAACTGGATTATCTCTATTGCATTGACTCGGGTGTGAAAAAACTGGATCTTTCACAGAATATTCTGCTGAGTACTTTATACTGTAGTGGTTGTCAGATGGAATCCCTGGATCTGAGGGCGAACAAAAATCTGAAAACCCTTAACTGTACAAACTGTGGTTTAAAGCAGCTCCTGCTTCCGGAAAAGCCGATACTGACAAGGCTTTATGCTGAGGACAATCATCTCATGCATCTGAATCTGGAGGCGACAGACCTGTATGATTCGGTTACCAATCTGAATGGACAGACCGCATCGGCCAGCGCATTGAATTGGTATGTAAATTTTGAGATCGCAGATCCCGGAGTGGATGCAGACCGTATTACGATCCAATCGATGAAAAGGGATAATGGCGATGCGATCACGGATAGCGCCACCAGAAGTGATGAAGGGTTCATCTTCCCGGAAGGTACGAAAACGGTTACCTATACCTATAACACAAAAGCCGAAAATGTATCCATGCCTGTGACGATGACGATCGAGGCAAACAGAACCCGTGCAAAAGTGTACTTTGATGCATGCGGCGGCGAGGTGGATCCTGCAGAGAAAGAGGTCTACAGCGCGACGAAAAAAGTAGATCTGCCCACACCGGTCAGGACGGGGTATCAATTCACCGGTTGGTATTCGGATCCTTCATACGGGACTGCCAGCAAGGTTGATGCGGATACAACCTATGAGTACGACACAAAACTGTATGCAGCCTGGGAGGAAATACTGACCACAACGATACAATTTGCAGCAGGCACAAGTGCTGTCGGCAGTATGGATGATGTGGTGGTAAACCGTGGGGCAAGCTATGTGCTGCCGGAGAACATTTTCACATCGGTGAAGGACGGAACTTTCACGGGGTGGAAGACAACTCTGTCTGATGAGCTGCTGCAGCCCGGAGCAACGATTCCCGCAAGCGCTGATGTGATCACGGTGACAGCACAGTGGAGTTTCCCTTATACCGAACCGGTTCCCGGTCCAACTCCCGGTCCAACTCCCGGTCCGACACCGACACCGACGCCCGGACCTTCGACCGGAGATGGTTCAGGAACCGGCGGTACAGGTACAGGCGGCTCGGGTGGCCATAATGTGGATCCGTTTGGCGGACTGCCGGCGCATCTGACAGATGTAGAGGAAGGAGCAACATTTACATCAGGCAAGGGAAAATACAAAGTGACGTGCATCATCTGTGATCGCCTGACCGTTATGTTTGTCGGACCGAAGAGCAAGAAGAATAAGAAGTTCACGATTCCGGCAACCGTGACTTATAAAAAGCATAAATTTAAAGTCACCTCCATCGGGTCCAAGGCATTTATGAACAATAAAAAACTGAAGAGCGTAAAGGTCGGAAAGAATGTGACTGCCATCAATGCAAAGGCCTTTTATA
>JAFZNL010000178.1 GCA_017550925.1 Lachnospiraceae bacterium
CCCTCATCGCTGCAGAAAGATGCCAGCTTTCGGAAACAGTAAAGTTTTCAAAAGCGGCTGTTAACAGCATTGAACGGGCCTCTTCCAATATGGGTATCGACATCGGACAGGAGCTGACCGTGGAACAATGTCTGTATGGTATTTTGGTATACTCAGCGAATGAGGTTGCTAACGGTATTGCGGAACATGTCAGCGGCAGTATCCCTGAGTTTGTGGACCTGATGAACCAGCGGGCAGCAGAACTGGGCTGCACCGATTCCCATTTTGTGACCACCAATGGACTGCATGATGATAACCATTATACGACTCCTTATGATCTGGCGCAGATCGGGCGGGCATTTTTTGCCAATGAAACCCTTGCCAAGATTTCCGGAACAAACTATTATCATATCCCGCCGACGGCTCATCAGCCGGATGATATTGAACTGTATACCCACAATCAGATGACAAAGGGAAAATACAAATACGAAGGATATGTGGGCGGCAAGACCGGATATACGACAGTTGCCCATCAGACCCTGGTCACCTGCGCAGAGCGGGGCGGCTTAAGGCTCATCTGCGTGGTTATGCGGGAAGATTCTCCGAATCAATATTTGGATACCATGACCCTGTTTGATTATGGGTTTGAGAATTTTCAGAAGGTGAATGTATCCGAGCAGGAAGACCGCTATACCATCAAGGATCTGGATCTTTTTGAAAATGCTGCCATTACTGGTAACGGCGCTTTGACCGGGATCCGTCAATCCGACACCATTGTGATGCCAAACACCCTTTCCTTCGGAGAACTGGATGCCTTCATGTCCCAGACAGAAGATCCGACAGATCCGTCAGTGATCGCTACCATTGATTATTCATATGAAAATATTCCACTGGGAAATGCGAGTATTGTCTGGATCGATTCCGGTCAGGATTATGATTTTTACGCCACCGGCCGGACCATGTTTGATGATGGCGGAAAAGTCATTACCATAGATGTGAAAAAAACAGTGCTGATCGTGGTCGGTGTCTTTTTGACTCTGCTGCTGCTCACCTTCCTTTTCGCTGCAATCCGGGATTACCATTTTGCAAAAAGAGGAAATGGACAGAACCTGAATTTCAGAAAAAAAGAGAGAAGGCGCTTGACGCAGCCAACCTGGCAGCGTAGACAGGCTCGCGCCCATAAAAGAATGCAACAAAATTACCGGCAGCAGCGGTCTGGCGGCGCGAACCGGCGCGGATCGGACGGCCGCTGGAAGCGGTAGAAACTCTTTCAGAAAAATCTTGAAGTCAGATACCGAAAACGGACTCCTTTCCGGTATGGAGATAGATCTATGAATCAGGCGTATGAAGAAGCAGTCAGCTATATTGACCAAATTCCCGGTTTTGCAAAAAAAACCGGTCTTTCCAATACCGAATATATTCTGAAAAAACTCGGTGATCCCCACAAAAAGATTCCCTGTATCCATGTAGCCGGTACCAACGGAAAAGGATCGGTATCTAAGATGCTTTCCCTGATGATACGTTCTGAAGGAAAGAAGACAGGACTGTTTACCTCTCCACACCTTGTCCGGATCAACGAAAGGATCGAAGTAAACGGCGAAGCGATCAGCGATGAGGATTTCGCTTCCTGTTTTCAGATCGTTAAAAATACCGTAGATGAAATCCTGAAAAACAATGAAATGGCAGGCGGGCAGGAGTGTTACCACCCTGCCTATTTTGAATTCCTGTTTTTGATGGCAGCGGTGTATTTTGAAAAATGCGGCTGCGAGGCTGTGGTTTATGAAACAGGACTTGGCGGCAGGCTGGATGCAACAAATACAGTGATGCCGAAAGTATGTGTTATCACCCGGATCGGGATGGATCATATGCAGTATCTCGGAGATACCATCGAAAGCATTGCGGTTGAAAAGGCAGGGATCATCAAAGAAAACATTCCTGTTGTGATCCAGTCCGGAAAAAAACAGGCGGACGAAGTGCTTATACAGCAGGCAAAAAAGTTAGCAGCCGCTTACTTTTTGAACGGTTATGATCCTGCTGGTTTTTTACCAAAAGCTCTTCCACCTTATCAATATGATAATGCAGCAACTGCCATCAGGGCTTATGTAGTTTGGAAAAGCGTCATGGCTGATCCAAAGGCGGCGATCCCGGATATGCTCGAAGAAGCTGATGCAAATAGGGTCCGCATAGCACTACAATCTTTTGAGATGCCTGCACGCTTTGACTTTTTATCAGAAAATTGCGTAGTGGATGGTGGTCATAATGAAGATGCCATTCTCCGTTTTTGTGAAGCAGTTCTTTCTTATAAAGAAAAGAAAGGATTTCAAAAACTCATCCTTGTTTACGGCGCGGCAGCAGATAAAGACTATGAAACCGTTATTGAGATCCTTGCAAAGCAGTTGAGTCCTGACAAGGTTTTCGTGACGCAGATCCCAGGTGGAAGGGCGCTTAGTGCAACGACTGCAGCGGAGCAGTTTCAAAAGCATCTGAAAAAAAACATCCATAGAATTGTGGAAGCACAGGAAACGGATTTCAGCAAGGCCGGAGATATCCTGATCTGCGAAGATTATCAAAAGGCCTGGCAGGCGGCTAAAACATTATGCAATTCAGAAACTTTGCTTGCCGCATCGGGCAGCCTGTATCTGGCAGGCGGGATTCTCAGGATGGAAAGACCGGTCTGACCGTTTCGATTTGTTTCTGAATTTTTTTAGGTGCTCCATCATTTTCCCCATATACCTCTACGTTCAAAACATATCAAGATACAATCAACCACTGGTTTCTGTACAGTGGTCTTTTTTTGTTCTATTTTTTACACAGATGTTGAGGGCAGCGTAAAGCCCGATATGAAAAACGGAGCTGAAAACTACGAATCAGAAAAGGAGAACAAAATACTATGACAGATCGTGAATGGATTAGAAAAAAAACGGTATTAAGCGGCAGCACGGAACTATTGAAACTTGGCGGTAAGATCCGTGAAGTGATTGAAAACGAGTATATGTCTTTATATGCGGACGAAACTGTGGAGCTGGTCTGCAAAGATCATGAAATTGATGCAAACTTTTTTAAAGTAGCTGATGAGCTGGAAGAAATAGCAAGTGAGCTGAATGAAAAATTAGACTATTTTATGGTAGAAAGTTTTGCAGAAGACGAGAGTGAATCCAAGTTTTCCAGTGGTTTTGTCAAAAACTATGTAGGCTGGTATCTGGAACAGACTGTCAGGCTTTGTTTCGACAAGTACGAAAACGGCGGCAACCGTTTTTGGCAGGATTGGAACATGACTTACCGGGCAAAAAAGAGAATGTCCCGTCTTCATCCTGTAGAGGAAAGGATTCTCTATTTGTGCTGGGGGTTGGATCAGAATGGTAAAAAACGCAATGCTTCCGAAATTGCAAAGCTTCCGGAATTTAAGTGTGATGCAGAATTTATTACGCGGGTATGTAAGGATCTCAAAGGCTTTCTTGGCGAGGCTAAGTCTGACGATGCGGTCCAAAGAGAGATCATCAGAAGATGCAAGGAGGAGTGCAGCATCGCAGCCCGGAAACCGGAATGTGACAAGTAAGAAAACTGTATAGAACCGATGTGAGAACCGGAATCAAACAATCCATAATCAATAAAGGAGGCAAATCATGAGAGAATACGATAGAAGCTGTATGGATATCAAAATGTCTGACAGGACGAAAGTGACACACTACTGGAATCCTTCCTATCTCGAAGAATCCTGCGATGGTATCCGGGAGTTTGGTCTGAAGACGAAGCATTTTACAAACCGCAAACTGTTTTTGACAGGCGAGATCACGGAGGAAACTGCGAACGATTTTGTCTCGGAGATCCTGTATCTTTCCCAGTCCGATGAACCGGTTGATATCTATATCAACAGCCCCGGCGGATCGGTCAATGCAGGTCTTGTGATCTATGACGCGATCCAGTCCTGTGAGGGAAAGATCCCCATTAATATGTATTGTATCGGCATGGCAGCATCCATGGGTGCTGTGATCCTGGCCGGCGGACAGAAAGGCAGAAGGTTCATTTTGCCCCACAGCAAATGTATGATCCACGAACCTCTGATCTCCGGCGGTATGGGAGGATCTGCAACGACCATCAAGAAAACCGCAGAGTCGATTTTGGAGACTAAGGAGATCACAAACAGCATTCTTGCAAAACATACCGGTAAGAGTGTGGAAGAGATCGATGAGGCTACAAGCTTTGATAACTTCATGAATGCCGAAGAGGCAATTGCATTTGGACTATGCGATGAGATCCGCAGCCTGATCTGATCCGGTTAAATAAGATGATCTGACAAAGTAGTGTAAAGTCCGATATGAAAATACGTAGCCAAAAACTTTTGTTCAATTAATAAAGGAGAATACAAAAATGAAAGATGTTAGCTGTCTTGCTGAAAACTATGTTGTATCTGTTGATCCGGCAGTTACCGGGCTGAACTTAAATGAAATCGTAGTCGGACCCACAGGCTGTGGGAAAACATATTCCAATGCGTATCCGCGCCTGATCCACACAACGCAGTCTAGCGTTGTGGTACCGATCGCAAAAAAAGCCCTGAAAGAAAAGTTTTCCAAACTATTCAAAGATAGAGGTTATGAGGTGATCGATCTGGATTATGCCCATCCCGAAAACTGCGAGGTGGGTTATGATCCCATGGATTATATTCATTCTGATGAGGATGTTCTGCAGACTGCCAGAAATCTGGTGGGGACGGAACCCAGCCGGAAGAGAAATGGTGATATCGACCCGTACTGGAATGACGCGACTACCAGTGTGCTTGCGGCAGAGATCGCTTTGATCAGGGTATATGCAAAGGCTGAGAATAAAAAACCTTCCTTTGCTGATGTCATTACGTTGCATCATGGAATGAGACTCATCACGGATGGGGATGCTCTCAAAAGCAGCCTGGATCCGCTGTTTGATGATGCAGAGGAACGTTTTCCCGGAAATCAGGCCAGTGAGCTTTGGAAAACTGTGCGCGTCAATGCGCCGAAAACGGCAAACTGTATCCATTCCATGGTGAATAACGCCCTTGACAAGATTTTCACCAAGAATGTCATTGAAATGATGAGAAAGGAAAAAAAGGTTTCTTTCCGTGAACTCGGGGAGAAAAAGGTCGCTCTTTTTATCACAACTTCTCCGATGAATCTCAGCTTGCAAAATCTGGTAAATCTGATGTATGCAGACATGTTCCGTGAACTCTTTGAGCTGGCTGAGAGCAGGGAGAGCAGCTGCCTGGAAGTACCGGTTCATATTATCTGTGATGATTTCGCATGCAGCGGAAGGATCAAGGATTTTGAAAGCTATATCAGCATCTTCCGTGCTGCCGGCATCAGCACAACGTTGCTTTTGCAGTCCGAGTCCCAGTTGGTCGATATGTACGGTGAAGGCGGCGCAACCACCATCATCAACAACTGTGACACCTATGTTTTCATGGGCGGCATGGATTATCAGACCTGCACAAGTATTTCCAGAAAAATGAATAAACCGGTTCATACGGTTATGAAGCTTCCTTTGGAACAGGTGGTGGTATTCCGCCGTGGCAGTGAGCCGGTGATGGCAAGACGCTACCAGATCTTGGAAGATCCGATCTATAAAGAGCTTATGCGCAGCGAAGAAGAGCGCTGATCTGTGGGCGAAAACGCAACAAATTTCAAATTTTCATAGACAAACCCGCCAAAATATGTTATTGTATTTTGGCGGGTTAGAAACAACCGCATTTCGAAATAACGAAGCGTGGCTCAGTTTGGTAGAGCGCTGCGTTCGGGACGCAGAGGTCGCAGGTTCAAATCCTGTCGCTTCGACTACAAAAAACGACTGCAACAGCAGTCGTTTTTTGATTATGATATTAAAGTATTTTGATCTACCCTCTATACCTCCCGGTCAGGATCTCGTTTTGATAAAATTCCTTGTCGGGGAAACCGGGATATTCATCTGCCTTAGCTGCAGCAAGCTGGTTATCGTAGGGAATGCTTAAGATCTGAAAATTGATAGGAGAGGGGGTTGTATCACCAAGCGCGCCCTCGATCAGCAGGGCATGGCAGCGGGGAATTCCCAGAGAATTTCCGACGCTTCCGGTATTGATCGCATACCCCTGATCAATGGAACGAATGTAGGGCATATGACCGTCTGCACTGATGAAACCGCCATGCACGTTCCCTTTGGTATCTGTAAATCCGGAGCGCAGCTCATCCATGGACAGATAGGAGTGGTAATTACTATCGACCGGCCTGCCGTGAAACAGCCGGAAACTGATCCCGCTGATCATCACTTCATCTTCCAGGGGGAGAGATTCCAGCCAGTCAAGGCGTTCTTTTCCCAGCTGATTTTGATAAAACGCATCATGACATGGATCCTGCTCAGGATTGTGGCTATCTGATTTTGCGCCTTCCACAATTCCGATATCCCAGTTTCCCGAGAGAAAATGCTGCGCGTTTTTTCTGACCCAGTCCACGGTTTTGTGGTTCTCCGGACCTTTTCCCACAGCGTCTCCTAAAAACCATATCGTATCCGGTTGGATTATTTCGATCTCTTTTTCCAGGGCCTCGGTAGCCACCATATTGCCGTGTAGGTCTGCTATAAAAAGTATTTTAGACATGCTTTTCTCCCGGTAACTGTTATCAAATACTTTACGATTGAGAATCTTCAAATTGATATTTTATCATTTAGATATTTTATCACTTGCCTAGTGGGTCCGTCTTTCCGAACTTACTTCATAGGCGACATATTCATGATCAAATTCGTATCCGAGTTTTTCCGAAAGGCGCACGGAATTCATATTCTGTGCGTCCCAACTCGGGTACAAGCCTTCTTCCAGGCAGCGCAGGATCAGGGCAGAGCAGACGATGGTTGCCAGATGTTTTTGCCGTTCTGCTTCAACGGTGTCGACTTCGATCTCGATGCCCTCTTTGTAGCGCGTATAGGAGGATGCGCCGGAAACAATGCGGCCCTCTTTCATAATGACCATGCCACGGCCCAGCTTCAGGTAATTTACCTTACTGCCAAACGCCGATACAAAATCCCTTGTGACCGGATCTTCAAGGCACAGATCATAGATTTCGGAATCGATCTTTCTTATCTTATAGCCTTCCGGCAGTTTGCTGACTTCTTTCTGTAAAAATGCTTGATCAAATTTCGTATCCTTTCGGATCGCATACCTTGTCACACGTTTTGCGGAAGGAAAGCAATCTTCGATGAGCGCTGCCCAGTCCTCATTTTGCGGTACCATAATGACAAACCCGTCCGGTTTTTCTGCTACAAGCTCCCGGTCCGGCTTGCCTGCAAAAAAACCGAAACAGCCTACAAAAGCAAAAGCAGATTGCGGTTGCTTAGTGTCTGTCACAAATACCTTGCCCATGACATTTTGGAGACAGGAGTAGATCAGGGTTTCCTCCCATCCTTCAAATAAATGCTGTACTTTGGAAGTGTCTTTTAATTCGTAGATCATGATCTGGAATCCTTTTCGGAAGAATCTCGGTGTCCGACATATTATTGTTTTGTAATACTCAGAACGCCTACTCGTATCATACTTCCCGCAAAAATCAGTGTCAACTAATGAGGTCAATAAAGCAGGCTGTACTTGTTTGGTGAAACCATTACAACATTAAAGTATGTAACTTCCCGCCTGGCGGTCGAACATTTCCCGGTATCTGCCGCCTAATTGCATTAGATCTTCGTGGCTGCCCTGTTCTAAGATGGTACCGTTTTCAAACAGGTAGATCCGGTCAGCCATCCGGGTGGTGGACAGCCGGTGGGAGATGAATATTACCGTGTCTTTTCCGGCGTGATCGATCAGGTTTTTGTTGAGTTTATACTCCGAAACCGGATCGAGGGCTGAGGAAGGTTCATCCAGGATCGAGATGGCCCTGTCCTCATTTTTTAAGAAGACTCTGGAGATGGCGATCTTCTGACTTTCACCGCCGGAGAGGTTGGTTCCTTCTTCGGAAAATTCCCTGGTCAGCTGGGTATCGATGCCTTCCGGAAGTTTCGCAAGCTTCTTGCCGAAATCCGCTTTTTCAAGGGCTGTGATCACATCCTGCGCATCCTCTTTTTTTGCTTTTCGCAGCAGCACGTTTTCTGCCAGGCTTGCCGCATAAATACTGTAATCCTGGAAGACGGCGCCCAGTTTTTTTCGATAGGCGTGGGTATTATATTCGCGGATATCGTGATCCCCATAGGAAATGCTGCCACCTGTCACATCGTAAAGGCGCATCAAAAGTTTTACAAAGGTGGTTTTGCCAGCGCCGTTTTCACCCACGATGGCGATCTTTTCGCCGGGATTGATCTGCATCGAAATATCCCTCAGGGTGTCCTTATCCGTATTCGGATAGCGGAAGGAGACATGGGAAAGAGTTAGCGTATGCGAACCTTTTTCCGGGAGCAGACCGTCCGCCACTTCAATATTCGGCTGGTATTCCATCAGGTTTCGGAATTTCTCTCCATACTGTCCGATTTCCTGAAAATCGACCAGGCAGAAGTTGATTTCATTTAAGTTTCTTCTGACATAATTGGCTGCATTGTTAGCAGAGGCTACCTCACCCAGGGCGATGGATCTGACCACAAGCGCCAGGTAGCCAAGGTATGCAGGAATAGCAAAAAAGGAAAAGACGGTAAAGACGCAGATCCAGTTGACCAGTGATATCCAGGTTAGCATCGGTCCGAATTTTCTTCCTGCATCCGCTGCCTCAATGAGTGCCTCGTCAAACTGCATCCGCAGAGGACCTTTCACATCTGTCAGCTTACACTCTTTTGCAAATTCCGGCTGATAAAAAACCCGCTTGGAATAATCCGCTTTCCGGATGGCTTTTCTATAGGCCTGGTCCCATTCGTAGTCGAGTTTTTCAATTTGAAAACGGGTCATCAGGTTTACGATGAAGCCCAGGATGGGAAAGATGGAAAGCACCGGATTGATGGTCAGGATCATGGCCGCTGCCACCAAAAGCGCAATGGCGCTGCCCAGGATCTTGCTGAGGACCATGACGGTCTGTTCGATCAGGTTATCTGCATGCATGGCAACGATGGTGTAGTTTTCAAAACTCTTCGGATCATCGTAAAAGATCAAATCCTTGCGGCTGTTTTTTTCTGCCAGGTCCCGCTGGATCTGACCGCTTAAACGGATCAGTTTTGCCTTGGCCCATTCGTTTAATAACTGATGGATCCATTCCATGGTTGCCACCAATACTAAGGAGATCAGTAGTACCGTCACCAGTTTGGAAATCTCGGTTTTCCCGGTAAGTCCGCTGATGATCATTTTCAAAATGAAGGTATCATTTACCGCCATGCCGGACAGGAGCAGGATATTCAAAATGATGATCTTTAAGATCAGCGGCCTGTCATAGCGGGCGGCGTAGCGTACCATAAAAAGCACATTGGAGATGATGCGCCGGATGGTGATCTTTTCTGTTTTTTCTTCTATCGTATTACTCATAAAAGGCCTCCGATCCCCGGAGCATTTCTTCCGGCAAACTCTCCTGATAGTTTTCTGCCTGCAGCATGAACATTTCGTAGTAGTAGCGCTGGTTTTCCATCAGCTGCTCATGGGTTCCTGTTTCCTCTATGCGTCCATCCTTCATCAAAAAGATTTGATCCGCCATTCTTGCAGAGGATAAGCGGTGGGAGATAAAGATCACGCCCCGCCCTTTGGAAAGCCGCATCATGTTGTTGTACATGTTGTATTCCGCCAGGGGATCCAGAGCCGAGGAAGGTTCATCCAAAATGACCATATCCGGCTGCTGGGCAAAAACTCTGGCAATGGCGATCTTTTGTGCCTGACCGCCGGAAGGGATAAAACCGTTTTCATCAAATTCCCGGCTGATGATGGTATCCAGTCCTTTAGTCAGACCAGGATGATGAATGTCAAACTGTGCATCCCGCAGGGCTTTTTCAACTGATTTGTAGTCCGCCTCATTTTCCGGCCTTCGCATCAGCACATTTTCGCAAAGGGGCATGGCGAATACCTGCAGGTCCTGAAAGACGGTGCCGAACCGCTTTCTGTAGGCGTCCCCATCGATCATCTCGATATCGATCCCATTGATAAGAATGTTTCCGGAAGTGACGGGATAGAGTCCCATGATCAGTTTGATCAGGGTTGTTTTGCCGGCACCGTTATAACCCACAATGGCCAGTTTTTCTCCTTTATTCCAGGTGAAACTCACATCGTTTATGGTGGGCGTTTTGGCTCCGGGATAGGTGAAAGATACATGGGAAAGTTCAATGCGCTGTATCTCACCAACATCCGGTTTTTTCTCTCCTGAGCTTCTGTCTGCTTCCAGAAATTCCTGGAGGTTGCGGAACAGTTTTGATTCATTGCTGAGGAAGATTCGGTTTTCCACTGCGTTCTTTAACTGGTCTGTGGAAAAAGCCATGGCCGTGATCATTGCCACATAACTTGATATGTCGGATACCTGGGTGTATTTCACTTTGAAGACCACATAAAAGTAAGCGGCGATGCCGGCCAAAATCGAATAACTGCTTTTCATCAAAAACGAGTAGACGGCAGATTTCATCCGGTAACCCATAGAGGTTTTTTCCATCCGGTCTGTGGCCTGTTCATGCTTGTCCAGCATAAAGGAATTGATGTCAAACAGACGAATTTCTGCGGCGTATTTTTTCTCATAATAGATGCGCTTGATATAGTCTGTGATTCGTTTATCCCGGGTGATGGCTTTTTCCCTGTCATAGTTGCACTGGCCGTTTTTCTTGCCCAGGGAAAGGCTGACGATCATGGGGATGACCATGAAGATCAACAGCACCGGATCCACCATGACCACGACCACAAGGGACATGATGGTGGCACCTACATTACCGATATAGACCCCTGTTCTGATGGCAAGGTCCATGGCAGAGTTTACGCATCTGTCCAGGGCCCTGGCATAGCGGTCATAAAAGCCCGGGGACTCGTAATCGGAGAGCTGCAGCTGATCGGAGATCTCCATGACCCGGTGAAAGATATGCCCGTAGATCTTCGGCGTTTTGATCTTGCGGTAGGTTTCATACCAGCCGCAGATAAAGTGCACGACGATATGCAGTGAGCAGGCGATGATTAGAAACCGCAGGAGCTTACTGTAAGGAATGTTTCTTTCGATGCAGTTAAAGACGTATTTTGTCAGATACACAAAAAAGAAAACATAAAAGACCTGCTCGATACAGTTTTTAAACAGGGAAAACACCAGCAGCAGTTTGTCGGAATCCCAAACCTGCTTTAAGGCATAGGATAATTGTTTGAGGGTATTGTTTTCGGACATGGGAAATATCCTTTCTGAAAATATGTTTGTAGTATAGCACTTTTCAAAAGAATCCGAAAGAAAATGTAAAATTCGGATAACGGGTACTGGCATTGACAAATGGATGATCCACAGGACATTTCAGAGAATTTGTGGTATATTAAAAAACAGTTCAAAGTTAAAAACTGAGGACAGATCGGAAATGTTTAATCCCAAAATGACCCGGATAGATTTCGAATGAAACAGAAAAACAAATCATATACTGGAGGATGACAGATGAAAAAGAATACAAAACGAACGATCATCGGACTTATAACCACAACGCTTTTGACCGCATCCCTTGGTATCGCAGCTATGGCTGAGCCCGGAAATACGATCCCCGCAGAAGGAAACCTTTTAACAAACGGCGGCGGCGAAACCGGAGATCTGACCGGATGGGAACATGAGTATACGGGATTTGATACTCTTTATGAAGCCCAGGAGTCAAGCGATTTTTTCTCCTATACGCCGGGAGCGGTAAATCCAAATTCGGGAGAATACAGTATTATTTCGGATTCATTTATTGTTTGTTATGATGATTTTACCTGGAAACTATCTCCATTTATTACTTTTCCTGCTGATAATGACAAGGATTCCACAGTGGAGCTTTTCCAGGATGTAGATGTATCTGAGTTGTCTGCAGGAACAGAGCTGATCCTGAGAGGATTTGTCACATGTGAGGGCAATATCAAAGCGGCGTTTTTTGATGCAGACGGCACGAAACTGAATGAATATGCGGCAAAAGACAGGACTGTGAAAGATGATAATGACTGGAAATACCAGCGGGCAAGTTTTAAGGTTCCTGCCAATGCAAAAACCTGCAGGGTTTATCTGGTAGCCGGTTTCCACAGATACTTAGGCGGTTATGGTGATCCGTATGCAGAATATACCTGGGGCGGGTTTGATGATATTTCTCTGACCGTCAGAAAAGCGCCTTCCTATACGGCAACAAAAGCTCCTGCCGAAGGGGAATGCCTGAAAAACGGCGGTGGCGAAAGCGGTCTGGACGGATGGTTTTATGAATATGAGGACTTTATCGTTTTTCATCCGTCAGCAAAAACCGACTTTTTCTCAATGGGAGGCGACAATGTAACGCCTCACAGTGGATCATACAGTATTGCCTCTGATTTCTTCTGGGCGAATTCCGACCGTAAGAATGACAGCGGTGGCTCCTTCTATCTGGCTGACGATCTTGCCCTCGATGATGATGAAGACCTGGATTCAACAGTGACCATCTATCAGGAAGTTGATATTTCGGCAGTTGAGCAGGGAAGCAGCCTGGTGCTTGACGGTTTTGTCGGCGGCAAAGGAAATATTTCCATGGCCGTTTATGATAGTGCAGGAACGATTCTTCTGACGAAAACTGCTGAGAATACAGGCGATAAGAATTCCGGCTGGCAGGAGCAGACCGTGACGATAACTGTTCCGGCAAATGCAGCGTATGTCAGGGTATTTTTGAATGCTGAATACGGAAGATATTATGGTGCCGGTGTTCCTTCCGGAGAGTATACAAGAGGCGCTTTTGATGATATTTCCTTAAAAGCGGTGAAGGCAGAAAGTACGCAGCAGACTGGCCAGGAAAACGGCCAGCAAACCGGGCAGGAAAACGGCCAGCAAACCGGGCAGGAAAACAGCCAGCAAACCGGGCAGGAAAACAGCCAGCAGGCAGGACAGGAAAACAGCCAGCAGGCAGGACAGGAAAACAGCCAGCAGGCAGGACAACAAACCGGTCAGCAGACTGGACAGCAAACAGGTACAACGCAACAGGGTCAGGGTGGAAAAGAGCAGACTACAACGACAGCAACAAAGGCAGCCAACCCCATGACCATCAAGGTTGCGAAAAAGACCTTCAGCCGTTCCAAAAACCTGAAAAAGAAGGTAACCTTCAGCATCGGTGTGAAAAATGCGAAGGGAAAAGTGACCTATACCTTGAGCAAAAAGGCAAAAAGCGCCAAGATCAAAGTGACGGCAAAGGGTAAAGTTACCGTACCGAAGAATTGTATGAAGGGCACTTATACCATTACCGTAACCGCAAAAGGAACGGATGCTTATAACAGCGCGAAAAAGACAGTTAAGATCATCGTTAAGAAATAAAAGAAGTGAAAAACCCGGCGCGATGATCAGCGCCGGGAAAATTTTGAAACATTTAGAAAGGCAAAAGTAAAAAATGTTAGCTAAGCAGATCGCACAGGAGATCGGAAAACCACAGTGGGCGGTGGAAAACGTCATCGCCCTCATCGATGAAGGAAATACCATCCCTTTTATCGCAAGATACAGAAAGGAAGCCCACGGCGGCATGGATGACACCGCCCTGCGTACATTGGAGGAAAGACTGAAATACCTTCGCAGCCTGCAACAGCGAAAAGAGGAGATCATCAGCAGCATAGAAAGCCAGGGCAAACTGACGGAGGAGCTGCGCTCAGCGGTGCTTGCGGCAAAGACCCTTTCCGAGGCGGAAGACCTTTACAGGCCGTATAAACAAAAGCGCCGCACCCGTGCATCCATCGCCCGGGAAAAGGGCTTAGAGCCCCTGGCGCTGACACTTTTCAAACAGGAAAAAAACGGGCCCGATCCCTTAACAGAAGCAGCGGGATATATCAATCCGGACCTGGGGGTGGAAACCCCGGAGGATGCCCTGGCAGGTGCCAGCGATATCATCGCCGAAGTGATCTCGGACAGCGCCGCAGTGCGGAAGGAACTGCGCACCTTATATCAGAAAGATGGCGTGATGACGGCAGCGGCAGCGAAAGAGGAAGACTCTGTTTATTCCGGTTATTATGAGTTCATCCAGCCTGTGGGAAAACTGGCAGGACATCAGATCCTGGCAGTGAACCGGGGCGAAAAAGAAGGCTTTTTGAAAGTCAAAGTCTCCGTGGAAAAAGAGAAGGCAAGGCTTTTACTGGAGCGACGCATCTTAAAGCCCGGCACCCCTTCCGAGGGCTTTGTGCGCGGCGCCATTGACGACGGCTATGACAGGCTGCTGGCTCCCTCCATGGAAAACGAAATCCGTGCGGATCTGACCGCTGAGGCAGCAGAGGGTGCGATCCATAACTTCGCTTTGAACTTAAAACCTTTGCTGATGCAGCCTCCCGTCAAGGGAAAAGTGACCATGGGCCTGGATCCCGGGTACCGCATGGGCTGCAAGGTGGCAGTGGTGGACGGTACCGGCAAGGTACTGGATACCGCAGTGGTTTATCCCACACTTGGCGATGCAAAAAAAGCTGAGGCGATCCAGAAACTGACAGTTCTGATCAAAAAACACAAGGTAGAACATATCGCCATCGGAAATGGTACGGCTTCCCGGGAAACCGAAAACATGACGGCAGAGATGCTCAGAGGCTGTCCCGGCGTTTCCTATATGGTTGTCAACGAGGCGGGTGCCTCCGTCTATTCAGCATCCAAACTGGCAGCGGAGGAATTCCCTCAGTTTGATGTAAACCTCCGGTCCGCGGTTTCCATCGCAAGGCGTCTGCAAGATCCTCTGGCAGAACTTGTCAAGATCGAGCCGAAGGCCATCGGCGTGGGCCAGTACCAGCATGATATGCCCCAGAAGAGATTAGAGGAAACTTTGGATGGCGTGGTGGAAGACTGTGTGAATGCGGTGGGCGTGGATTTAAATACCGCATCGCCTTCCCTTCTTCGGAGGGTATCGGGACTGAATGCCACCATCGCCAAAAATATCGTTACTTACCGGGAAGAAAACGGCGCCTATACTTCCAGGAAGCAGATCCTGAAAGTACCGAAACTCGGTCCGAAGGCATTTGAGCAGTGCGCGGGATTTTTGCGGGTGCCGGAAAGCAAGAATGTCTTAGATCATACCGGCGTTCATCCCGAAAGTTATGAAGGTGCCGAAAAACTCCTGTCCTTCTGCGGTTATACCCTGCAGGATGTCAGTGACGGAAATGTAGCAGACCTGAAGAAAAAGATCGCCGGCAGCGGCGAAGAAACGCTGGCGGAAAAATGTGGCATCGGTGTGATGACACTCCGTGATATAGTAGACGAACTCCAAAAGCCCGGTCGGGATCCCCGTGAGGCCCTTCCACCGCCGATCTTTCGGACGGATCTTTTGGATATCAGCGATCTTCGTCCCGGCATGAAACTGACGGGTACCGTTCGCAACGTAGTGGATTTTGGCGCCTTTGTGGATATCGGCGTGCATCAGGACGGACTGGTGCATATTTCCGAGATCGCAAACAAATATATCAAACACCCCTCGGAGGTATTGTCCGTGGGCGATACGGTGCAGGTAGTGATCTTAGATGTTAACGAGGCAAAGAAGCGGATCGCCCTTTCCATCAAACAGGCGGGGTAATATCCGCAAATACGGTTTGATCCTGCTTAGATCATTTTGACAGGAATCATTGAAAATCGGTGATCGGTCAGAAGGAAAACAAAAATGAGGAAACGCATCTTAAAAAAACTGCGCGCAAAAGATGTGCTGGTTATTTTACTCGGCAGTACACTGATAGCTGTTGCGCTGAAGTATGTATTTGATCCGGCCGGCCTGGTAACCGGCGGGGTTTCCGGTCTTGCCATCATTGCAAAGGAGACCGGAGCAAGATACGGGATAGCGATTCCGCTGTGGCTCAGTATGGTGGTTTTCAATGTGCCGATTTTTTTACTTGCCCTGAAAACGGACGGCTTTCGGGGGATCCTTCGGACAGGCCTTTGCTGGTTTTTACTGTCAGCGGAGCTTGCGATCCTGCCGGAGCCTTTTTTTCCGGCTGATAATCTGCTTCTGGTATCTCTTTATGGTGGCATCCTTTTCGGTCTGGGTACGGGGATTTTGCTATCCGTCCGCGCAACCAGCGGCGGAACGGATCTTTTGGCAAATTCCATCATTCATTTCGTGGCCGGCAGGGAACTAAAACCCGGAAGCAGCGGTATTGGAGCCGGTATCATCAGGCGTTTTAAACAGATCAGCTACGGGTCTTTTATAGCGGTGCTTGATGGCATCATTGTGGCTTTGGGAACTTTGGTCTTCGGCCTGGAGCATACCTTGTTTGCCATCATCTCCATCTATGTGACGAGTAAAGTGACGGATACGATATTAAACCGCGGAAAAGACGCCCGGATGGTTTTGATCATCTCGGATGAAGATCAGACGATCGCAGAGACGATACTCAGGGAGATGGACCGAGGCGTCACGGCGCTGCATGCAACAGGCATGTACAAGGGCATGGACAGGAAAGTTCTTCTTTGCATCTGCAGCCGCAGGGATATTGTGGATGTGAAAGAGATCGTCAGAGAGCATGACCCGGCGGCATTTTTCGTGATCGGGAGAGTCAGTGAAGTCATGGGGGAAGGCTTTATCGAAAACTGGTCGTAAAATCCGGTACATTCGATAACGGAAAAAGTGAATAAAAAACAGAAAGTAAAACAGGTATTGGGAAATATGTGATCAACCCAGGGAGGTAGAAAAAGTGGAGCAGCAGGAAAGAGAAAAAGTGAACCTAACACGGAAAGAAAGGGCGAAGGCAAAGAACAAAAAACGTCTGATCGCCGCTGGGATCATAGCAGCGGTTGGCGTGGTCCTGACCATCATACTTTTGATCGCAGAAAAGAACGTGCAGTCGGATATCAGATCCGCCAGGATTTTGGATGACGGCACCACGGTCGGGCAGTTTTTAGAGCAAATGGATGGCGATACGGCAATCTACCGGGGCAGCATCAGTGCAGTGGATGGTGCGCAGATATATGGAGAGGATGGGAAATACATCAAGATTGAAAGACTGATCGAACGTGAGAGAGAAGTGTTTAACTCTGATAAGAACCGGTGGGAGACTGAGTACAAAAAGATATCCGATGATAAGGCGCATAGCAAGGAAATCCGGATCGATGATGTGACGGCAAAGTACAATGTATTTTCAAGTCTGCCGGAAGAGCGGAATGTTGAACATGACGGCGACAGAAGATGTACTTACACAACGATCCCGTTTGAGGTGGAAGGCTCTTTCCTGATCAAGAGTAAGGATGGCAGCATCGCTTCCGTGAAATACTTTTCATCCGATGATATGGAGGGAGAGACCAGCGATACATACGGCATTGGCATTTTCTTCCTATGGCTCCTTATTATAGTGATCGACGGATACCTGTTATATAAATATAATCAGGCAAGAGGCAAACGGAAAAAGAAACAGAAAAACAAGCAGAATCATAATCAAAACAGTAAGCAGAATAAAGATCAGAACAATGATCAAAACAATAAAATAAAAGAAGATCAAAATGACATGACAAAAGAAACCGTTGACGGATGAGCGGCGCGGTGTTATGATGACGAGTGACAGGGGAAGACACCCATAAGAAAAAACGAATGTCTACAATTTTATATTGGTTGCAAGGGGGAGACACCCATGACAAAAAACATCATTGTGACAGACTTAAATGGTAATGTAACAGGTACCACCTACCCAAAACGGGCAAGGGGTCTTATAAAAAGCGGACGTGCGATCGAAGTGGACGAGCAGACTATTCAGCTGGTCTCTTCGGTGTTTACGGACGCTTTTTCTTATGACAAGAATTCTGACAAGGAGGAATCAAGAATGGCTAATATTATAGATTTTAAGGCAAGAGGATTTAAACTTGCTGCTGACTGCACAACCAACCGCGGCACCAGACTCATCGTTACGGAAAACGGCGAGAACGTAGAGTGCTTCGAGATCGGTCAGGGCGGCCAGGAGACTGAGATCAGACGTACAGTAGAGCTGGAAAAGGATCAGGATTATGTATTCCGTTTCACTATGAAGAGCCGCTTTGTAAGAGGCGAGTTCGCTGAGAGCATGGTCAGCATCTACTTTGATGAGAAGGGTGACGGCTACACCTATCCCCTTGACCGCGTTGACAAGAACCGTTTCAAACCGGTTATCTGCAAAAAGACAGACGACGGGCTTCTGAGAGTCTTCGAGCTGCCCTTTAACAGCGGTGATGCGACTGAGTGCACCATCGACGTTGCTGTCCATGATATGACAGCATGGATCTATCCTGCAAAAGAGGCTGCTGCCTATGACGCCCTTGCCGACATTGATTATGATCAGTGGAGACAGGATGAGCTGCATCAGGTAACCAAGGTTATTACCGACATCGGCGGCACCATTGGTGAAACCCTCGGCGGAACGGTCAATGTACTGGGCGAATTCGTCGGCAAGGCCGGTGGCAAAATCACCAAAGCCGTATCCGATGTAATGAACCGCGCTTCATCCGATGCAGACGAGGAGGATGTTGATTTCGATGACTTCTTCGATGAGGAGCCGGATGACGGTCATGAGGAAGAGGCGGCAGCTGAGGACAAGGCAGAGGAGCCTGCAAAGGAGGCTGCTCCCGCAGAGGAGAAGGCAGAGGCAAAGACAGAAGACGCTCCGGCGCAGAGCGAATAAGTCGCTTAGACGAAAACTAGTTTAGCAAAATTGAATGGGATTTCTGTGATATGATCATGTGATCATAATGACCGCCACCGACAGACATGTTCTGATCGGTGGCGGTTTTTCGTTGCTTTGTTTATCACAATACAATATATCGAATTAAACTTACAAAATTTCGATTTCGACATTTCATTGATGGCAATATATTTGATTATTCGATGTGGTTACATTCTCTCGAATATCGGCATATACTCAATCGGTGCATCCACAGTCACATACTGTCCGCCCTCGTAAATCTTTCCATCCATGGTCAGTTTCCAGTTGCCGGCCGGCAGGTAAACACTTCTTTCAAACTGATCTGCCGCAAAGATCGGCGCCACCAGATATTTGGAACCAAACATGTACTGATCAGAAAGCTGCCAGCAGGTCGCATCTTCCGGAAATTCAAAGAACATAGTGCGGATCAGCGGTGCGCCGGTTGCCGATGCCTCTTCATACAGACCTTTGATATAGTCTTTCATGCCAAGGCGGATGTCCAGATAATCCCGCATGATCTTATAATTTTCTTCACCGTAACTCCACAGTTCATTGGGCTGTCCCGTATGTAAATATCCGCCGCCCCGTTCGCGCTGGTCAAGTGGCGGTATGTTAAACGGCCCGCGGTCTCCGTGCATCCGAAGGACGGGAGAAAAGACAGCGAACTGATACCAGCGGATCAGGAGTTGCCGGAAAACAGGATCTGCCACATCTTCCGTCATAAAGCCGCCGATATCAGTAGTCCACCAGGGGATCCCGGCGATGCCCATGTTCAGACCTGCCATGACCTGTTCCCTGAAAGAATAGAAGGTACTCGGTATATCACCGGACCAGATCACATTATTGTATTTCTGACTGCCTGCCCAGGCGCAGCGCATCAGATTTGCAAATGGCTGATCCGAGATTTTTCTCATAGGATCATCGAAGATCCTGCTGTACATCTGGGGATAAAGGTTGCTGCATTCCAGCGCCGGTCCGATGCAGTAGCGGTAATTCTCAAAATCATAAACGCCCAGGTCCGGTTCGGAATTGTCCAGCCAGAAACCGTCAAAGCCCAGGTCATAATAATTCTTTTTGCATACGTTCCAGACATATTCCGCTGTCTCGGGATTGAAAGGATCGATGGTCACACAGTCGCCCTGATAATCATAAGTCTGGGCAGCGCCGCGTTCCGTACGCATCAGCAGGCCCTTTTCCATCATCGGATAAAAATTCTCGCTCCGCCGGTCCACGGAAGGCCAGACAGAGACGATGACCTTGATGCCCATGGCATGGAGTTTATCTGTCATAGCCTTCGGATCCGGCCAGTAGGTTTTATCGAACTTCCAGTCACCCTGCAGGGTCCAGTGGAAAAAATCCACCACGATCATATCCGGTTTGATGCCTTCTTTTTGATACTTCTCTGCAACTTCCAGCACCTCTTCCTGGGTGCGGTAGCGGAGTTTGCATTGCCACAGTCCCAGAAGATCTTCGGGAAAAGCAGGAGCCCTGCCGGTAACAGCAGTATAATTTGCAAGGATCTCCTTTGGCGTATCCGCAGCGGTGATCCAGTAATCCATCTGCCTGGTGGAATCGGCGATCCATTCCGTATAATTATTGCCGAAGGTGACACGCCCCACTGCCGGATTATTCCAGAGCATGCCATAGCCGAGGCTGCTGATATAGAAAGGCACCGATGCCTGAGAATTGCGCTGTGCCAGTTCTAAGACACAGCCCTTCATATCCATGCAACTTTGCTGATACTGTCCCATGCCATAGATCTTTTCGCCTTCGTTTGCCTCGAATTTGAGATTCAGGGAATAGCCCGCTGCGCCGATAATGCCTTTCCACTGCCGGGCAGGTATCTTGAGGCACCGGCTGCCTTCGGAGATAGTGCCGTCATAGAAACGATAGTATTCCCTCAGCAGGAGTTTTTCGGAATCCAATCTCATATCAAAGATGGAAATGACACCGGCAAAATTAACCTCTGCCCGGATACGGCCATTTTGGATGGAGGCATATTGTTTTTGGACAAAAGAGCCTGCCTCGGTTTTATGCGTTTTTTCAAAAATGGACACTTCGGTATCGGTTGCATCCGGCTTGTCCGTAAGTGCCCAGTCATGCTCTGAAAAATGCCGGAGCATGGTGGAGCAAATGCGCAGGGAGTCTTTTCCCCAGCCTTCGATCCGCACAGTTTCGCCGTTTCTCTGAAAGACAAGCGCGCCATTATCGTTTATGAATTCCATAGGTTATTCTCCTGTTCTTGTGATCGATCTACATTTGTTTCATTAGTCTATTTTTCGTTCTCTTGTTTTTGTAATGTATTTTGCGCTTACAGTGTCGATAGTTTTCGGAGTTCATTTTTGATAGCATTATTTCTTCGAAATAGATTTCTTTTACTGTATCGCATGTGATGTGTTCTGTAAATATGATGACTTTATGATTTCAGTTTAGTTTTTTCCTGATTTGTAATTATTCAGAGCCATGCGTCACAGCGATTTTGCGAATTGTTCCTGAATATATAAATTTAATAATCCGTATGAACAGATCTGTGATAAAATGCAAAGTATGAAGCCGATCAATATTTTTGCACTGACAAGAATCGATAGTGAAAGCAGCCAGCGACGCTTAGAGCGGCAGATGTCCGGGCGCTCGCACTTTTTGATGATCAAGGAGTGGGAGGTGGAAAGCCTGCGGAAATTCTGCAGCAACCTTTGTGGTGTCAAAAAAGAAGCGGCAGGCATGAAGTTCTTTTATTCTTTCACCATGCCGAAACTCGGCAAGGAATTTGATCTGCTGCGGGTCAGCAAAGACAGCATCGTCAACATCGAACTGAAGAGCAATACCGTTTCGGATGAGGCGATCCTTCGGCAGCTGACACAGAATAAATACTATCTGACAACCCTGGGAAAATCCATGTATTTTTATACCTATATCAGTCAGACAGACCAGCTGGTCCGGATGTCTAACAGCGGCCGGCTGCTGCAGGCCGATTGGGAGGAACTGGCTGCGGTTTTGGAAGGACAGACGGATCTGTATGAAGGTTCCGTCGAGGATCTGTTCCGGGAAGAGGATTATCTGATCTCGCCGCTGACGGATCCGGCGCGATTTTTACGGGGCGAGTATTTCCTGACTTCCCAGCAGCGGGACATTCGGTTTCATATTTTAAAGCGGATCCTCACCGGCAGCGGCAGCATCCGGCGGGAGTTTTCCCTCTCTGCATTTACCGGTCTTCCGGGCACGGGGAAGTCCATCCTTTTATATGATATTGCCATGCAGATCTCCAGGCGGGAGACGGTGTGCCTTCTGCATATCGGTTCTTATGAAAAGGAATTGGAGCAACTGAATGAGCGGCTGAAAAGAGTCGACTTTTATTACTGCCCGTCGGATCAGAAACTGGAAATCCCCAAAGTGTATGCGGCGATCCTGATCGATGAAGGACACAGGCTGACGGAAGAGTTGTACGACCAGATCCTGGCCCTGGCGAAGGAGTGGCAGATTCCGATCATTGCGACCTATGATAAAGAAGACGCCGTACCCAAGGAAGAGCGGTATGGCAGTGGCGCTCGTCTGATCACGGAAACCGAAGGATGCGTCAGTTACAGGCTGACCAATAAGATCAGGCTGAATAATGAGCTTTCCTCTTTCATCGCATCCCTGATGCGGATCAAAGGCAGGAGCCGCAGAGGAGCCTATCCATCTGTTTCCCTCTCCTATGCCGGTGATGATAGTGAGGCAGGCATGCTGCTATCGGCCTATGCTGCGGAGGGTTATGCACTGATCCACGACGGAATGCTGCCGGCTGACACAGCAATCGAAAATACGACAGGAATCGGTGAGGCAGTCTGTAAAGAATATGAGCAGGTCATGATGCTGATCGACGAATCATTTTACTATGATGCAGACGGTTATCTCCGGGAGAAAAATGACAGTGAAGATACGGATGGCATATCCGGTGTCAGACGGTTATACCATGGACTGAGCCGCGCGAAAAAGAAGATCGCCGTGGTAGTGAAGAATAATCCTGAAGTGTTTGAGGGGATCCTTTCGATCCTGCAGGGAGAGGCGACAGTCACAAAACATCGCGTAGAATCGTGACGAAAATCTGATTGACCAGTGAAACATCATTTGAACTATAACTTGAAATAATTGAATCAAGAACAAAACATAGAAACGCAATACAAAATAAAGTTCAGAACAGAAATCATAAACGAGATAAAAATCATAGACACAGAACAACAGAATAAGAATGATAGCAAAGGAGGCACAGTATGATCAGGAAAAAAGATGAATGCAATGTGGAATATCGGGAAAAAATGCGTGACGGAGACGGCAACGTCGTGATTACAAACTTTATCGCCGGTCCCGAAGAACTCTATGAAAAAGGAAGGCTGTTTTCCAGGATCACCTTAAATCCCGGCTGCAGCATCGGATATCACGTACATGAAACAGACAGCGAGCTGTTTTTTATTGAATCCGGAACTGCGGTTTACAGTGATAACGGCGAGGAAGTCACCGTGACCCCCGGGGATGTATGCATCTGTCCGAAAGGAACGGGACACGGCATCGCAAATAAGACCGATGAGGTGGTTGAGTTTATAGCGCTGATCGTTTATGCGTAGTGAGAGTATTCAAAGTTCATGACATAAAACAACACGGACCTGTTCGCAGGCCCGTGCTTATTTTGTCAAAATTCCAATTCCAAATTATCAGTCTTTATTGTTATTCTCGTACATATGGAATCGCTTACTCATCCGGAAAATCATCCTCACTCAGTTCTCCTTCTGCAATCTTCTGATCCAGCCAGAGCTGCAGGGAACTGATGGAAAGTGCCAGTTTATCCAGGCGTCCTTTGATGCGGATAAAATCCTCCCGCTCATAGTCATTGATCCGGCCGTCTTCTACGATCTCGAGGAGGCGGTCTTTTTCTTTTTCCAGATGATGCAGGCCGTTTAAGGTTTCCACTGCGATCTGGGAAAGTTCCTTCATTTCTACCGGGTGCACATATTTCCTTCCGATCTCGCAGTCATGGGAGCAGTAATAGTTACACAGCTGGGGTGCCTTATAGCACTTTGCCATGGCGATGATATCATCCGGCAGGATGCGGACCTTCTCGTTCTCGATCTTTTCGATCCGCTCCGGAGAAATGTATTCCATCAGTTCACCGGCCTTTTCCCTTGTCAGCCCCTGCTCTTCCCTGGTCAACTGATAGATGGATTTGTTTGCCTTCGTAGATTTTCTTCCCATATTTGATGCCTCATATAATTTATCAGTAGTATCTCACTTCGTATTTTCATACCGCACTTTACACTGCCAATGATTGCGTTTTTGTGAGTATCATGCATTTGCTTGCAATTTGTTTGTCATATAAAAGATTTCGTATATACAGCAATTATCATTGTAGTGGAAATCCGTTTGGTTTGCAATATGATTCAATTGAAAAAGATCCCTGACTGATCAGGCAACATGGGCAAGTGAGAAATACATCTTCTATTTGAAAGGATGTTATGCTATTCTGTTGATAGAGTTTTGCTCGAAATGTTTTATTTCCAAAATGGGTAGTGAAAATTCGATATGAAAACATGGAACTGATAAATCACAGATCAACTATTGAGGAGGGTGCAAAGGTGGAAAATGGATATATCGATGTCGGGGAAGTTTTAGAGGGTAAGAAGTATATAGTACCAACATATCAAAGAGGATATCGTTGGGATCAGGATAATGTCCGGGAACTGATGGAAGA
>JAFZNL010000179.1 GCA_017550925.1 Lachnospiraceae bacterium
ATGAATTGAGTCAAGTGTTATGGTCTGTTCCCAGCCAAATAAACTTGGCTAAAATTTTTAAGGTTTAGTTCTCTGAAATTCTTTAGAATCTTCAGGGCCTATTTGCTGTTCATTTGTCAAGGTTCTGTGTTGCTTTTTCGCTGTTTTGCTGACCGCAACTCTGACATAATAACACCGAGCTATGGGCTTGTCAACAGCTAATTTTAATTTTTTCAGAAAAATTTTTCTGACCACCAGATAATGTGGTAATTGCTTTTTCAAACCACAAATCTGAACGGAGAAGGAGGGATTTGAACCCTCGCGCCGCGCAAACGACCTACACCCTTAGCAGGGGCGCCTCTTCAGCCACTTGAGTACTTCTCCATGCTGAATTTCCTGAAAATCACCGCATTTTTCCGACGATTTACTACCAAGTTTTCAGTTCGCCGTCTCTTGCGGCGCATTATCTATTATATGAAAAGGACTATGGTTTGTCAACGATAAAATTGCAAATTCACACAAAAAAAATCCCCGGCATTTTCGCCGGGGATTTCCACTGTTTTTCAAACCTTTTTCATCTTATATCTAAAGCGTATTCTCTATACAATATCAGATCTTGAAGAATGCCACGCTCTGCAGCAGTGCCTGTGATACGTTCTGCAATTCTGCGGCATAACCTACCACGATGTTCATGTTTTCCGTCAGCTGTGCCAGCGATGCGCTTGACTCTTCTGTGGATGCTGCGTTTTCTTCGGAGATCGCTGTCAGGTTCTCGATCGCGGAAACGATCGCTTCCTTATCAGTATTTACGGATTCAACCAGTTTCTCGATAGCAATGGTGCTCTCTTCCGTCTGCTTGAGCTGCTGTTCCATTTCATCAAAAGCGATGCTCATCTTATCGAATGCAATGGACTCATTGGTGGTCGCCTGTTTAATGCGTTCAGTAAGCACTTTATTCTGATTGGAAAGATTGGAAATACGGGAAAGCATCTCCGTGATCTCTTTTGCAGTCTTATCAGATTCCTCAGCCAGGTTCTTGATATTGTCAGCCACCACGGCAAAGCCTTTTCCGGCTTCACCGGCCCTTGCCGCCTCAATGGAAGCATTCAGTGCAAGCAGGTTTGTCTCGCTGGCAATCTTAATGATGGCCTCTGCTGCCCTTGTGATCTCTTCAACCACATTGGCTGTTTCATTAACTGAATTCTGAACTTCGCCTGCCATGGCGTCGGTTTCTTTATCTTCAGCCTTGAGGTGTTCAAGCTGACTTTGTACATGAAGGGAACTATTATAAACTGTTTCCGCAACTTCGATATTGGCATGGGAGCCTTCCAGCACCTGATCTACAGACCGTCCGATATTCACCGTCATATCAGACGCATTCTGTACATCGCTAGCCATGGCGGAAGCACCTTGCGCCAGACCATTTACCGCATCATTCACATCGGAAGCCATTCCCTGGGCTTCATTCAGTTTGGTTACAGCACTGGATGCGCTGGAACCCACAGACTCCGCATTGGCAATGATCTCAAATACCGCATCATGGATCCTCTCACGCATGCTTTCCATATTCTGGGAGATATCCGATAATTCACGGATCACATTATTATCCTTAATATGATAAGAAAAATCACCCTCAGAAATGACATTGATCATTCTTGCAATCTCAGCGATCCTTCTGGTGATGGCCAGTGCAACCAGCGTTGCCAGAGCACCGAAGATCACGATACTGATGATGATCATAATGATGATCATGTTGGCGCCGTGATTGACTTCCGCTTCCACTGCGGCACGGGGTTTTCCGGCAAACATCATGCCCCGGATAGTTCCGGCACGGTCCTTCATGGGAATATAGTAGCCCGCAAACTTCTGTCCTACGATATCTACGGACTTGATATAGAAGGGCTCACCGCCCTGCAAAACCTTTTCGATGACCACGTCGGAGGCCTTTGTATTGATAACGGGCTGGTCGTTTTCATCTATAATAGAAGTTCCGTATCTGGTATCTTCATAAAACAGTGTCAGATAAATATCTTCATCCAACGCTGAGAAAAATACCTCATCCGACCTGTCCACAATCTTACCGCCCAGGTACAGCACATCCCCGCGCATTGCCCAGGTACCGTCACCATTTAAGACCATGTCCTCAAAGTGACCACAGGCAACCTCGGTCGCTGCATGAAGCTGCGTCACCATATCCGCTTCCACGATGGAATTGATCATCGATCTTGTACGGATAAACACCGCCACCGATGCCACGATCATCGGGATCAGTCCCAGCATGATCAGACATGTGATCATCGACAGTTTTTTCTTTTTCATTCCCCATACCTCCGATCCTTCTCAGTTTTACAAACGAATTCCTTTTCGTTTCAGTCAGTTATCCCCTGCCCAAACATAACATATGCTCTTATAGTCAACATTACCAAATTTTAGCTTCTTTATCAATCTTTTTTGCAAAAATACCCACCCTAAAATCAAAATTGTAAGTACAATTTCACGCAGCTTTGCACACTTTTTTCAGACGGTCTACTCCTCGTCCTGTTTGTACTTCTCCGGAGCCGTCAGATACAGGTCATTTCCTTTCGCATCCATGACTACGATCACCGGAAATTCCGATACTGTCAGCTTGCGGATCGCCTCGGTTCCCAGGTCTTCATAAGCTACCACTTCCGAATCCGTGATCGCTTTGGACAAAAGTGCGCCGGCACCGCCAATGGCTGCAAAATAAACCGCCCCGTTTCTGACCACCGCTTCTTTGACAGCCTGCTGGCGTTTGCCCTTTCCGATCATGCCCGCAAGGCCGAGATCCAGAAGATGCGGTGCATATTTATCCATGCGGCTTGCAGTAGTCGGTCCCGCAGAACCGATGGGCCTGCCCGGCCTGGCCGGTGAAGGTCCCATGTAGTAGATCACATTATTTTTCATCTCAATGGGAAGGGGCTGGCCCGCATCAAGTGCTTCCTGCATCCTTTTGTGCGCCGCATCCCTTGCCGTATAAACGGTGCCCGTCAGATAAACGGTATCGCCAATCTGCAGTTTTTCGATATCTTCCTTTGTCAGCGGTACCTGAATATGGTATTCCATCTTTTTCTCCTTTAATTTATCAGTCGTTCTTAACTCGGTATTTTCATATCGGTCTTTACACTACCCAATTCATCATTCGTTTCCTGTCTTCGTATTTCCATATCGGACTTTTCACCGCCCAAAACGGATCCTTAGTTCTTCACACCCGGGATATCAAAAGAAAAGCACTTATCTTCACCCAGGTTGTTCCAGCCCGACTGGAGCATGATCACCACATCGGGGTCCAGTTTATCGATCAGTTTTTCATTGATGGTCTCCGTTTGGTAACTGCTATGGAACCACATGTTCCTTGCGCTGAGCACCAGAAACGGATTGACCACTCTGCCGAAGGAATCGGTAATGATCAGGATCGTAGCAGTGCTATCCGTCGAATAATTGACAAACTGATCTGTGCTGTCAAAGACGGCGTCGAAAATGAACTCCGGTTTTCCTTCGTGGATATAATCCCTGTTGTAGACCGCCGCATCCATAGTACCCCGCTTTTGAAACGTCAGGTTCTCCACATCCGTATCAAAAGTCGGTACATAGAGGGTGATATCATCAGCTCCCGCAAAAAGCGTTCCCGTCCGCTGCCCCCAGGTTCCCAGCAGGCATTTTTGATAATGCTCTGTTGTATAATTATCCGGATTCATGGCACGCTCATCTAAATCCACATCCGTATTGTTCGTGATCCAGTCTGCGATCTTACCGTAGGCATAAAAACCTGCCTCGCTGGTCCAATGATGATCCGTCTTATAAAAGTAGGAATACCAGTCGATCCCATCATCCAGCATGGTCTGCCGCAGGTCGATCATGGGAACTTCCCAGGCCTCAAGGCTTTCCTTGAAAATATCGATGTTATGGTTGCTGTAATCCAGGTAACCGGCAGGAAGGATCTCATAAGGCGCCACTTTGTCCGGCGGGATCACATACAAAAAGGGGATATCCTCTTCTGCCAGAAACTCAGAGAAAGCCGCCACATTTGCCGCTTCCCTGCGAAGCTTCTTTTTCTTGATGGGCTTTTCCTTCAGCTCCGTCATCTGACCGTTGCGAAGCCGCACCACTTTGTTCATTTCCTGCTGGCCCAGGACCCGCCGCATGCCGCCGTTTAGGTTGATCAGCTCTTCTTTTCCCAGAAAAACGCCGGCATACTCTGTCTCATTTTGCCGACCGAGGTCGGGGCTCCAGGCTTCATTGATGGGTTTGCCTTCTTTATAAAATTTCACTGCCTTGATATCACTGCCGATCCCTAAGATAAAGATCATTGCCAGGAAACCGACAGATAATATGTAATTTCTAATCTTCATTTCATCCTGTATGATATACTTTCCGAGTATTCAACACCCTCATCAATCAGCTTCGCTGACAGCTTCCCCCAGTGGGGGAAGCCTCTGTTTCCTTATGTTATATTAATTTCTACTTCCCCAGCCTTACGCGAACCTGCACTTCCTGTCCGGGTGCCACTTCTTTTACCCGCTCAAAGCCGATGAGTCTTGCACCCACAGGGATCGTCTCATCCTGCAGATAGCGCTTTTTATCCGCATCTTCATAAACTGCAACCACATAATCGGAGGTCAGGCTTCCCGTATTTTGCACGCTGATAAGGCAGGTCTCTTCGTCTCCCACATCTGCAAACAAAGTCTTAAAGGACGAATAGGTCAGACCGTATCCGAAGCGGTAGAGAGGCTCTCCCTCAAAATATAGGTAGGTCATTTTGGTCTTTTTGATATCATAGTCATTGATATCCGCCAGCTGGTCATCCGATGCATACCAGGTCTGAGGGAGCCGTCCGGCAGGACTGCTCTTTGCATACAAAACTTCCGCCACGCCGTTTCCGTATTCCTCACTTCCCTGGCAGGCCCAAAGAATGGCCGGGATCCGTTCGCTATTTTGTTCCGGCACAACCGCCAATGGTGCATTTGCCGAAAGGAGCAGGATCACTTTGTCATATTTCTTTTGCAAAAGTGAAAGCGTAAGCCTTTGGAAAGGCGGCAGCTCGATGCTCTTTCTGTCGTAATCTTCCTTACAGTTGATGATAGGATGCAGGCCAAAGCAGGCTACCACTTTGTCAGCAGCTGCTAACTTTTCGATCTGCGCCGGCATGTCTTCTACGGTCTCAAAAACTGCCGGGATCTTGCCGTCAAAATTCCGGATGGAGCAGATCCGCTCATCTTCCCAGAAACGGAGCGCGTTCTCCTCGGTAAAGGAGATCACTTCATCCTTCTCATTTAAGAAGGAAAAGGCTTCCCAGAAAAACCAGCTGAAGCACTCATCCTTGCAGGCGAAAAATTCCGGGCTGTCTTTGTAAATCGGCTCTTTCTTTTCCAGTTCTTCCGGTTTCTGGCTGGTCAAAAGCTTACCATTGGATACGGCGCGGATGGTAAATTTGGTATCATCCCAAAGCATGATGCGGAAAACTTCAGCCTTCTCTTTGGTCGTAGCGATGATCCGTCCGCCCTTGTCAAGTCCGGCATAGGCATCTTCGCTGCCCGCTGCCTTCGGGAAACGGAGCCGCACGTAAGGGAACAGGTTATCCTCAAAAAGCTGCCTTCCTGCGATCTCTTCCATTCCTTCTTTGATGGTCACCATCTTGGTGGTAAAACCGCTGTACCAGTCCAAGGGGCAGCGATCCGCAAAAGGACCTGCCAGCACAACGGACTCTTCCTTTTTCAGCGGCAAAGCTTCATCATCATTTTTCAAAAGCACGATACACTCAGCGGCCGCCCGCCTGGCTACGGTGCGGTTTTCGGCGCTGTCCACCTTGGACATGTTGTAATCGTCTTTGGAAAAAGGCACCGGCGGCAACTCATCGTTTTCAAACAGGCCCAGGATGGAATAAGCCGTAAACTTATCCGTCAGGGAAGCATCCAGATCTGCTTCTGTCATCAGGCCCCGTTTGATTGCTTCGCGGACGGCGTTTCTCTGGTGCATGTTATCACCGGCCACCGGGTCGGGGAAATAATCCACCCCTGCCTTGATGGACATGGCAGCACCTTCTGCCTCATCCTTTGCCACATGCTGGCGCTCAACGGTATAGGTCAGCCCGCCTGCATCGGCAACGATATGGGTCAGTCCCCAGGCTTTGAGCTTGGTCCTCAGCTCCGGGTTTACCGTGGAGGGCACGCCGTTTACCAGATTATAAGAGGACATGGCTGCCAGGGGCATTGCATAATCAATGGTATCTTTGAACACCTTCACATAATAGGTTTCTTTCAGTTCTTCGGAAATATTGGAATCCGCCGTATTTCTGTCCACTTCCACGTTGTTGCCATAGAAGTGTTTCAGGCTGGCGCCGCAACGCACATAGGTCTCATCATCTCCAGCCATGCCCAGGATGTACTCTCCTGCCAGGCGGCTGGTCAGATGGGGATCTTCGCCGTAGCCTTCTTCATTCCGGCCCCATCTGGGATCCCGTTCCATATCAACGGTGGGCGCCCATACACAAAGAGCTCCGTTTTTTCCTTCCATATAAAGACTGCGGGCTTCCGTTCCTGCCACCTGGCCGATGCTGTGCATCAGCTCTTTATCCCAGGTTGCAGCCATGCCGATGGGATTCGGAAATACTGTTGTAAAAGCGGGCTTTCCCAGTTCCCCTGCCTGGTCGTTCCTGGCCTGTACGCCATGGGCACATTCGCCACCGATCCAGAATTTCGGCAGTCCCAGGGATTCCATATCCTTTGCATTGCCCGCAAAGGCGATGAGTTTTTGCTCAAAATTCAGTTTGCTGACAACCTCGGCTGCTTTCTTCCTGTGCTTTGTCAGGTCTCTTTTTCCATTCTGCATGGATTATCCTCCTCATATTGTTTCGATTCATCCCGCCGGTTACCCGGGCGGAACAAAACGATCCATGTATATATCAATCTGTTCCGATATCTTTCGCATTCATCATCGATCTATTTGAAAACGGCGATATCACGCCCAGGGATCTGCGGATACGGGCACACGGATCTGTACCAGGAGCGTCTGCTCCCACAAAAACCACTCGCCGGTGGAGGGCTTGTTGCGGACCGTCACCTGCCGCGGTGAATCTGCGCCGCCGCTTTTGATATCAAACCTCTTGTAACCTTCTTCTGCGATCTGGGCATGACTGTCTGCGATCTCAATGGTATAGGGCTGGGACGGCTGATATTCATTCTCCGGCGCTGCGCCTTTGAAATAGGAACGGGGAATGTAGTCCTTTCCATCCATGAACCGGTCCCTGATAAACTGCTCTTCCATGGGAGAGAGAGGCCTGGGTCCCCGCAGGAAATTCAGCATGCGGATGCTCTCTGCTTTGTCAAAAGGATACACGCAAAGCGCAGCCACAGTCAGTGCTGCAACTTCTTCAGGCTTTTGCAGATTTGCCTGGGGCAGTGCCTGCACTTCATCCAGGGTTTTCGGCAATGTGTCAAATGTAATGGTGTATGTCATAGCCTTCTCTCCTTTTCTTTTCTCACAACAAATTCCAGGTTCCGATTCTTCGTATCAGTTTTTCCGATCCGCTTTCTCCTTCGCAGATTTTCATTGTATCACAAGGTGCTTGACGGATCGCACAATAACGGGACTATTATATCAAAATCAGCCGGCAATTTCAATGATGCACTGCCGGCTGAAATAGAAACGATATGTCTGATAAATGAAGTGATTTCACAGTTAAATAGCCGGGTAAAGCCGTATCTAACGCCCGGTTACAGCGTGTCGATGATCTCCCGCTTGATCTTTCTGTAAAAAACAGAGGTCATCAGCAGCGACATCACCTCGGCAACCAGGAAAGCAAACCAGACCAGGTTCACATCGCCGGCCAGGGATAACAGCCATGCTGCCGGGATCAGGGCAAAGAGCTGCCTTGCCAGGGAAATGATCAGCGAGTAAGTACTTTTCGCAAAGGCCTGAAAAACAGAACCCAGGGAGATACAGATCGCTGCGATGGGGAAATGGAAGGCGATGATGCGAAGGGCCGTGGTGCCGATGGCGATCATATTGTCCGAGGCGTCAAAGAGTTTCAGCAAAAGAACCGGAATGGTTTCAAACACGATGGTTCCGAAGGTCATAATGGAAACTGCAAAGACCACGGAAAAACGAAGCGCCTCCTTGATACGGTCTTTTTTTCTTGCCCCGTAGTTAAAGGACAGAACAGGGATCATACCGTTGTTCAGGCCGAAGATGGGCATGAAGAAGAAGCTCTGGAGTTTGAAGTAAACGCCGAAGACTGCAACCGCCGTGGATGAGAAGGTGGCCAGGATCTTGTTGAGCATGTAGGTCATGATGGAACCAATGGACATCATAGCAATGGAAGGAATGCCCACAACATAAATCTGTTTCACAGTCCTGCCCACCGGCCGGATGATCCGCTTAAAGGAAATCGAAATCTCTTTATTCCTGGAGATATTCAGATATAATCCGAGGCAGGCTGCCGTCACCTGTCCGAACACCGTTGCAATGGCAGCGCCTGCCACGCCCAGTTTCGGAAAAGGACCGATACCGAAGATCAGCATGGGATCTAAGATCATATTGATGATGGCGCCCGTCAGCTGGGAGATCATGCTGTGGAAGGTCATACCGGTGGACTGCAGGAGTCTTTCAAAAGTCATCTGGAAAAAGACGCCCACAGACAGAATGCAGATCCAGTGAAGATAGGTAACGCCGTACTGGGCGATCACCGGATTGTCCGTCTGGGAATGAATGAAAGGCCGCACAGCAAAAA